>DIZC01000010.1:0-494 GCA_002429315.1 Alphaproteobacteria bacterium UBA6038 | reverse complement strand
GGCCAGCCGGTGCCGGACTCGAATTTCGTGTGCGAATCGAACAGCGCCGTATCGCAGCAGATGCAGCGATACAGGCCGTCGGCGTGGTTGTTCCAGTACACACCAGTGAACGGCGGCTCCGTATCGGCATGGCGAGTGATCTCAAAGGAATCGGCAGAGAGCTGCTTGCGCCACGCCGCTTCGCTCTTCACGATTTTGTGCACCCGAGCGGGCCCGAGGCTTTTCCCTGACGGCGCGAAGGTCTCAATGAGGACCCATTCTCCGTCCGCCGCGGCAAGCGCCACTCCTGGGATTGTCGACAGCGCGCCGGCGCCCAGCAAACTCGTTCCGGCACGCAGAAAAGCACGGCGGCTGACAGATTCGAATTGCCAGAATTGCAGGCTGCTCATACCGATTTCTCTCCGTGAAGCCGGCAGGGCCGAACGCCCGTGCCTCAAATAAGCACGCGATCTACGTCAACAAGACCGGATTGGATCAGTGGGCGACGGCAACAG
>DIZC01000108.1 GCA_002429315.1 Alphaproteobacteria bacterium UBA6038 | reverse complement strand
CGGCCCTCCATCTCGCTCTTGAACCATTGCACGATGAATCGCGAGGCGAACAGCGCCTGCCCAAGCAGGCCGATGATCAGCCACACATGATCGAGCGTGAGCCAGCGAAGCAACATTCAAATCTCCTTAGGCTCGACCGGACCGCCGAACCGCTTCTGCAGCCAGCGCACGCCGAACGTATCCACCAGCCCCACCAGTGCGCGGTGAAAGTTGCCGTATTTGGACCGCCCATGCCGGCGCGGGCGATGGTTCACCGGCGCCTCGCGCACCTCATAGCCCTCGCGCCGCATCAGGGCGATCAGGAAGCGGTGCATGTGATCGAAATAGGGCAGCGCCAGATAGGCCTCCCGCCGGAACGCCTTGAGGCCGCAGCCCGAATCCGTCGCGCCGTCGTTCAGCATCCGGCGCCGGATGCCGTTCGCGAAACCGGAGGCGAAGCGGCGGTTCGAGGCATCCTGCCGGTTCACGCGCACGCCGGCGATCATCGCGATCCGCGGGTCATTGCCGCTGCGCAGGAGCGCAAGCAGCTCCGGAATATCGGCGGGATCGTTCTGACCGTCGCCGTCCAGGCTGACAATGGTCTCGCCGCGAGCGGCCAGCACGCCGGTGTGGACCGCACGGCTCTGGCCGAGGTTGCGGTCGTGCTGGAGGATGCGCAACGAGGGCAGCTCCGGCTTGAGCGCCAGCAGCGCCGCCGCGGTGCCATCGGCCGAGCCATCATCCACAAAGATGATTTCGGCGGGCTCTGGCCTGACCGCGGCCGAAATTTCCCGGGCCAGCGCAGCCACGTTTTCCGCCTCGTCCTTGACGGGCACCACCACCGAAAGCGTGATCATGGATTTCGCCGTGGGCCGGGCTTGCCCCGCGCCCTCTCGCACCGAAAGGAAGCGCGGCCTTATAACGAGCATACCAGACCGAAAACAGCCCGCGATGCGGGCGCCATTCCGTTCGAAGGCCTCATGGACGCCGCGGCAATGCCGGACAACCGCCTAATCAAGCACCTGGCCCGCAGGCCTGTGCTCGTGCTCGTCCTGCTGTGCCTTATGGCGTGGCTGCCCGGATTTCTCGCGCTGCCACCGCTCGATCGCGACGAAAGCCGGTTCGCGCAGGCCTCCAAGCAGATGATCGAGACGGGTGACTATGTCGACATCCGGTTCAGCACCCTGCCGCGTTATAACAAGCCGGTGGGAATCTATTGGCTGCAGGCGGCGGCGACACGCGCGCTTGGGCACCCACCCTACAACCGGATCTGGACCTATCGGCTGCCGTCGCTGATCGGCGGGTTGCTGGCGGTGCTCCTCACCTTCTGGTGCGCCCGCGCGTTTGCGCCCCCGGAAACAGCCTTGGTGGCTGCGGCGCTGCTCGGATCGACCGTATTGCTCACCGGGGAGGCGGATATTGCCACGACGGATGCGGCATTGCTCGCGACCATTGTTGGCGCGCAAGCCGTGCTCCTGCGGATCTATCTGTTCGCACACGGTCAGTTGGCGAAGGGGCCCTCGTTGGCGATGGCGCTCGCCGGATGGGCGGCCATCGGAGCTGGCATCCTGCTGAAAGGGCCCGTGATCCCCGCAGTGCTCGCGCTTACTGCACTCGCGCTCTCGCTCTGGGATCGGGACTGGCGATGGTTACGGAGCATCCGTGCCGGATCGGGCGTGCCGGTGATGCTCGCCATCGTGCTGCCTTGGGCGATCGCGATTGCGTTCGCGAGCCACGGCGCGTTTTACCAGCGCTCCCTGGGCCACGACTTCGCCGCGAAGATCCTGGGCGGCCAGGAGAGCCACGGCGCCCCGCCGGGCTATTATCTCGCGCTCGCCAGTGTCACGTTATGGCCGGCGATCCTGTTCGCGCTGCCCGCTATCCGTTATGCGGTGGCGAATCGAACCCAGCCGGCGATTCGCTTCCTGCTCGCCTGGGCAGCATCGAACTGGCTGATGTTCGAGCTCGTGCCTACCAAGCTGCCGCACTACATCCTGCCGGTCTATCCGGCGCTCGCAATGGTGGCCGCCCTGTGGCTGATGGCGCCGCGTGCCTCGCCGGAGCCGCGCCTGCAAACCATTCTGCGGATCGTCTCCGCCGCGTTGTTTGCCATTGTCGCCGTAGCGTGCGTTGCGGCCATATTCCTCGTGCCGCCTCGCTTCGGTGCATCGGAACCGCCTTGGATCGCCTGCGCCGCGGTTATCGTCGGCGCGGCGCTGCTGGCTGCGACGGTGCTGCAAATTCGGCAAAGTCATGTTTGGGCTGTGGTCGCCACGACCGCGGGAGCTCTTGCTCTTTACCCGCTGCTGACCGCGGCCGTGGCGCCACGGCTCGCCCCACTATGGATGAGCGAAAGCATCGCCGCACACTTGGTGAAAGATCGCACAGCCGATGACCCGCCGCCGGTTCTGGCGGGCTATGCCGAACCGAGCGCAGTCTTCCTTCTCGGCACCGAGACGCAACTCGCCACCGGCGCCCACGCAGGGCAAACCGCCGCGCTGCAGGGCGGGCTTGCGCTGGTAGAAGATCATGAACGCAAGCACTTCCTCGGTGCGCTGTACACGGCCGGTGGGAAAGAG
Source organism: Alphaproteobacteria bacterium UBA6038 (assembly GCA_002429315.1). Taxonomy (GTDB): domain Bacteria; phylum Pseudomonadota; class Alphaproteobacteria; order Micropepsales; family Micropepsaceae; genus Rhizomicrobium. The sequence continues at coordinate 6,410 of DIZC01000108.1, read as the reverse complement.
CGGACGGTCGATCAGCTTTCCGGCTTCGATTATTCCCGCGGGCGCTCGGTGCATGTGACCGTCTATCGTGTCACGCCGGCGCGCACTGACACGGTCCCGCCGCCGGAATGAGCATGCGCCTGCCCTCCGACGCATCTGCGTTGTTCCGTCTGGCCGCCATCATCGTCGGCGTGATTACGGCCATTCGCATCGTGGTGCTGCTGGTCACGCCTCTGCAACTCTACCCGGACGAGGCGCAGTATTGGTGGTGGGCGCAGAACCTCGACTGGGGGTACTTCTCCAAGCCGCCGCTGATCGCCTGGATCGTCTGGTTCACCACCCGATTGAGCGACGCGGAATGGGCGATCCGGCTCGCCTCGCCTTTGCTGCACGCGGGAACGGCGCTCCTGCTCTTCGGCATCGGGCGGCGCACTTATGACGCGCGCGTGGGCTTCTGGAGCGCGATCGCCTACGCCACCCTGCCCGGCATCTCCTATTCGTCCGGCCTGATCTCCACCGATGTGCCCCTGCTCTTCTGCTGGGCGGTGGCGCTCTACGCCTTCCTGCGTACGCTAGAGGATCGGGACTGGCGCTGGACGGTACTGTGCGGCGTGGCGCTGGGCGTGGGGCTGCTCTCCAAATACGCGATGCTCTATTTCGTGGTCGGCGCCATCCTCGCGGCGCTGATCGAGCCCAAGGCGAGGCGGCTGGTTCTCTCCGCGCGCGGCGCCGCCATCGTCGTCTTGGCGCTGCTCATCCTCTCACCCAACCTGATCTGGAACGCAAATCACGGTTGGCCGACGCTGGCGCATACCGAAGCCAATGCGAACTGGAGCCACGCCCGTTACAGCATTGGAAAAGCGGCCTCGTTCATCGCGGGCCAGTTCGGCGTGTTCGGGCCGCTGATGATGGCCGGCTGGATCGGCGCCCTGTGGCGACTTCGATCAAGCGAGTTCCGCGACGAAGGCGCCCTGATCCTTGCCGCGGTCAGCGCGCCGGTGCTGATCCTGATTACAATCCAGTCATTCATCTCCGAGGCCAATGCCAACTGGGCAGCGCCCGCCTACATGGCCGCCGTGCCGCTCGCGGTCGTCACCCTGCTCCGCTGGTGGAACGCGCGGGCGCTCTGGCTGTCACTCGCTATCGCAGGGGCGACCATGCTGGCCCTCTGGATCGTCGCAACCGACCCGTCGCTGGCGGAACGCGCCGGCCAAGGCAATGCACTCAAACGGCAGGAAGGCTGGCGCGCGTTGGGTCAAGCCGTGGCCGCGCAATCCCGCAGCAGACCCTATGATGCGATTGCCGCCGGCAATCGCAGCGTGCTGGCCGAGCTTCTGTACTATGCACGGCCGCGCACCGTCCCTACCCGTGCCTGGGACCGCAGCGCCATTCCCCGCGACCATTTCCAGATGACGATGCCGCTGACGCCCACGTTCCACCACGTGCTGCTCGTGTTGTACCCCGATGAAGCATCGCACGTGCTCGCTTCCTTCGATTCGCATCGCTTCGTGACGCAGCTTTCGAATCCGCTTGGCCGGCACCACACACGCGTGCTCGTCCTGTACGAGGTCGCGGGTTATCGCGGTCCACAGCCTATTCGTTGATCCGGCCACGATTAGTCCTCGCGATGTTGCGGGAAAAAATGGGCCGCGCATTGACCCTGCCCTGCACATCGCAGTGAAAAACTGCGGGAGTTCTCGTACCGGAACGGAGGCTCTCTTCTTCCGCAACGCGGGCTTGCGAAAAACCAACGCAGCGGCATGACGTGCTCATGTTCCGGCGAATATTTGCGGAAGCTTCAATAAACCATGGCATTTATTTCGGAGCTATATTGGGCTAATTCGAGGTAATTCCAATATTCGCCGAAAGAACACTTGACAACCGTGTGAAGCACCCAAATATCGGCGGGAATTTGCCGGTGGGCTGCGGAGGCGCTGGGGTTTTCCGGGCTGCGTCACGGCTGAGCGTGTGAGAGGACAATGAATCTGCCATTGATGCGGGGGCGCGAGCTGAAGCCTCCGTTACGGCGCGTCGATCCAAATTCGAACGCCCCCCTCGCCTTCCGGCAAGCGAACGAGATTCCCTCCATCGGCCGGCCGCGCTGCAAGCTGGTTCTTCGCTTTCCGGTCAATCCCGAAACCAAAGCCTTCTATCGCCGCTTCTATTCCGGCACGACCGCCGCCGAGTGGAACGACTGGCACTGGCAGTTCCAAGCCCGCATCCGCTCGCTGGCCGACCTTGAGAAGGTCTTCGTGCTGTCCGAGGATGAGCGCGCCGCCGCAATCCGCCACAGCGGCACCCTGCCGGTCGGCATCACCCCCTATTACGCGAGCCTGATGAGCCGCGACGATCCGGAGGAACCGCTCCGCCGCACCCATGTCATCACCACCAAGGAAGACCTCCTGGTGCCGGGGGAGTCGGACGATCCCTTAAGCGAGGATCACGACACTGCGGCGCCGGGCATCGTTCACCGCTATCCCGACCGGGTGCTGTTCCTCACCACCGGCACCTGCTCGACCTATTGCCGCTACTGCACGCGAGCCCGCGCCGTAGGCAAGCCGGGCGGGGAGTACCAGCTCACCCCCAAGCAGTGGGAGCAGGCGCTGGCCTATCTGGATCGCCACACCGAGGTGCGCGATGTGCTGCTCTCCGGCGGCGATCCGCTCTCCATCGCCGACGAGAAGCTCGACTGGCTGCTCACCCGGCTGCGCGCCATGAAGCATATCGAGTTCCTCCGCATCGGCACCAAGATCCCCATCGTGCTGCCCCAGCGCATCACCAAGGATCTGGTGAAGATGCTGAAGAAGCATCACCCGCTGTTCATGAGCCTGCACGTCATCCATCCCCGCGAGCTGACGTCGGAAGTGTCCGAATCGCTCGCCCGCCTGGCCGATGCCGGCATTCCGCTCGGCAGCCAGACGGTGCTGATGAAGGGCATCAATGACGATATCGCGGTGATGAAGCCGCTGATGCAGGGCCTGCTGAAGAACCGCGTGAAGCCCTACTATCTCTATCAGACCGACCCCATCCGCGGCTCCAGCCACTTCCGGACCACCGTGGACAAGGGGCTGGAGATCATCGAAGGGCTGCGCGGCCACACCACTGGATACGCCACGCCGATTTTTGCGGTGGATGCGCCAGGCGGGGGTGGCAAGATTCAGATCGCGCCGGACTTCGTGGTTGGCCGCCGGGGCGACGACCTGCTGCTCAAGAATTTCGAGGGCAAGGTCTATAGCTATCCCGACCCCGGCGGCACGCTGGGCGCGGAGAAGCAACCATGACCGTACGGACTCGTGCCAAACGCGCGACGGAAATTTCCCCCGCAATCGCCCGGAGTGGCCGGCGAGCGGCGACCCGCCGGATGGATGGCGGGCTGGACAGCCCTGTTGCAAACATCATCGAGCTTCCTTCGCTCGGTGAGGTGAAGCGCAAGCGGAAGATTGCAAGCGGGCGACTTCGCATTGGCGTCACCTATGATCTACGCAGCGACTATCTCGCCATGGGCTATGGCGAAGAGGAAACCGCCGAGTTCGATAGCGAGATCACCATCGATGCGATTTGCGATGCACTGGCCGCGCAAGGCTTTGAACCTATCCGCATCGGCAATGTGCGCCGCCTCATCGATGCCTTGGCGCGTGGCGAGCGCTGGGACGCGGTGTTCAATTTCTCCGAGGGACTGAAGGGCCTCGGCCGCGAAGCGCAGGTGCCCGCACTGCTAGACGTCTTCGACATCCCGTACGTCTTCTCCGACACCGTGACGATGGCTTTGTGCCTCGACAAGGCAATGGCCAAACGCGTGGTGCGCGATTGCGGCGTGCCGACGCCGGACTTCGTGGTGATCGAGCGCATCGAGGAGGCCGAGGCGATCGACCTGCCGTTCCCGCTGTTTCTGAAGCCGATGGCGGAAGGCTCCGGCAAGGGCGTCAACGCGAAATCGAAGGTGGACGATGCGACGGCACTGCGGCGTGTCGCGGCCGACCTCCTCATCCGCTTCGATCAGCCGGTGCTCGCCGAAAGCTTCCTGCCGGGCCGCGAATTCACCGTCGCCATTCTCGGCACCGGCGCGGACGCGCGCGTGCTGGGCGTGAGCGAAATCGTGCCGAAGGACAACTGGGTGGGCGACGGCTACGGCTTCGAGAACAAGGAGTACTGGCACGACAAGGTCGATGTCATCGGCGCCGATCGCGAGAGCGCAAATGCCGCGGGCTATGTGGCACTTGCCGCATGGAAGACGTTGCGCTGCCGCGACGGTGGCCGCGTGGATATCCGCAACGATGCGCAAGGCCGGCCGAATTTCATGGAAGTGAATCCGGTTGCCGGCTTGCGGCCGGAATACTCCGACATGTGCTTCATCGCGGCGCGCGAAGGCCTCACCTATCGCGATCTGATCGGCCGCATCATGGATGGCTTTTTGCGGCGCAATCCGCAGCTCCAACAGCGCGCCACTGCCGTCGCCTGAACCATGATGCGTGTCCTCGTGCTGCATTCCGACGTGCCGCGGGACGCGCCGGCTGATGAACTCGACACCCTGATCACCGCGCAGGCCATTGCCGAGGCGCTGGAGGAGCGGGGCCATCGTGCTCACCTCGCACCGTTCGTCTTCGATCCCGAGGCCATCCGCGGGTTGATCTCAGAACATCGCGCGGATGCGGTGTTCAACATGGTGGAAGCGATTTTCCGGCAGGGCGAGCTTGCGTCCGTTGTTCCGACCTTGCTCGAAAAGCTGAACGTGCCCTTCACCGGATGCCGGGCGGCGCCGATGGCGCTCGCTGGCGACAAACCGCTCGCCAAACGCCTGCTGCGGCTGCGCGGATTGCCGACGCCGGACTGGGACCAGCCACCTTTCGCTGCGCTCGCCGACGATCGCCGCTATATCGTCAAGTCGGCGACGGAAGATGCTTCGCTCGGGCTGGATGACGGTGCTGTCGTAATGGGTAGAGAAGCCGCCCGCGCCCGCGCGGACGGGTGCCGCGAGACGTATGGCGGGCGCTGGTTCGCTGAAGCGTACATCGAAGGCCGCGAATTCAATGTCTCGGTGCTGGAGGAAAACGGCGCGCCGCGCGTGCTGCCGATCCCCGAGATGTGCTTCCACAACTGGCGCGAAGGTCGTCCGAAGGTGGTCGGCTACGCTGCAAAATGGGAAGAGGAATCGTCCGAAAGCCTGAATACAGTCCGCCACTTTATCTCGGAAGAGGACGAGCCGGCGCTCTGCCGCCAGCTGACGGAGCTGTCCGAAGCGGCCTGGCGGCTGTTCGGATTGCGCGGCTTTGCCCGCGTCGATTTCCGGGTGGATGAAGCGGGCAATGCCACCATCCTCGAACTCAATCCAAACTCCTGCCTCGAACCGGGCGCGGGCCTCGCCGCGGCGGCCGCAGTGGCCGGGATGTCGTACGCGGACCTCATCGAACACATCCTGCGGGCGGCTTAGCTACTCCGTCGCCTGAATGGCCATTTCCGCCGCCGCGGCGGTTTGCCGGTGCAGGCGCCGCTCGCGCCACACGATATAAAGCCCCGCGGCGACCACGATGCCGGCGCCGATCATCACCAGGGCTTGCGGAATCTCGCCAAGCACGAAATAGCCGAGCGCCACCGCCCACACCATCGCGGCGTAATCGAACGGCGCCAGCAGCGACGGCTCGGCATAACGGTAGCAGAACGTCATGCAGATCTGTCCCACGCCGCCCGACAGGCCACAGAGCACGAGCCACGCGGCCGCCCGCGGAGACGGCACGGCGAAATCCCACACCATGGTGAGGCCGCTCACCACCGCACAGGTCAGCATGAAATAGAACACGATCGCTTCGCTCTTCTCCGTCGTGCTCATCTGGCGGATGAAGATCACCACCACTGCCGACAGCATGGCGCCCATCAGCGCCAGCGCTGCCCCGCTGGAAAAGCCGGCGCGCAGCAGGTGCGCCACGCCGCCGTGCGGCTCGATCATCAGCAGAACGCCGGCGAAGCCCACCAGCACCGCGCCCCAGCGCCAGGCGCCGACCCGCTCGTCGAGAAACAGCGTGGCCAGCACCACCGCGAAGATCGGCGCAACGAAGCTGAATCCCGTGATGTCCGCGAGCGGCAACCGCTGCAGCGCCGCGAAATTCAGGAACATCGAGCTCACGCCCGCGATGGAACGCAGGATGTGGAACATCGGGCGGGTGGTGCGCACGGCGCCAAGCGCGCCAACGGTGAAGGCGGACAGCGCCATCACCGGCACCAGCGCGAAGACCGACCGGAAGAAGATCACCTCGCCCACCGGCATGGGCCCGGCGAGTTTGATCGCCGCGTACATCAGCGAGAAGGAAAGCGTCGCGCCGATCTTCAGCGCGATTCCGGTCGAAGATTGGCGCATGGCGCGACTCAGAAACTCTGAATTCAGCCGATGCTATCCCACCCTCCCCTTGAGGGAGGGTCGAAATTTGCGCAACGCAGTG
>DIZC01000050.1 GCA_002429315.1 Alphaproteobacteria bacterium UBA6038 | reverse complement strand
GGGATCCTTCTCCAGCTTGTGATAGGTGCGGCGCAGCTCCTCGAACAAAAGATCGCGCAGCCGCTCGCGTGCGTCTTTACCAGGCGCCACCGCGAGCTTGCGGAGATGCGCGAGGTGCTTTTCGTAATCCTCGGTCGCAATCGCTTCCGCGATGTCGAGCTTGCCGGGAAAAAAGCGATAGAGGTTGCCCGGCGACATTTCGCAATCGCTTGCCACCTCCGCCATGGTGGTCTTGCCGTAACCGAAATGGGAGAAGCGGCACTTGGCGGCTTCGATAATCCGATCGCGGGCGGTGTCCTTCGTCATGGCTGTTTCCTTCCCCCCTTTGTTGTTATTTTGACCGCAAACATAGTGGATATTTCTGAACAATCAACAAAGCATTCAATCTTTCGCAGACGCAGCAAAGGGCGCTGATTTGGGAAAAATGCGTTCCACGCCAGACGCTTACGATCATATCGGCGTGATCGGGGCCGGCGCCTGGGGCACCGCCTTGGCGGTGGTCGCCGCGCACGCCGGCCGCCGCGTCACCCTATGGGCCAGGGAATCGCAGGTGGTCGAGTCGATTTCGGCGCACCGCGAAAACCGGCTCTTTCTTCGCGGGGTCCAGCTGCCCAAGACAATCTCTGCGACGGGGGATTTGGAGGCGGCAGCGGTGGCAGATGCGCTGCTCCTGGTCGCACCGGCACAGCATGTCCGCGCGACGGCGGTGGCGCTGAAGCCGCATCTTTCGCACGGCCGGCCCGTCGTCGTCTGCGCCAAGGGAATCGAGCGCGGCACCGGGAAGCTGATGAATGAAGTGCTCGCGGAATTCGCCGCCGAGGTCCAAATCGGTGTCCTGTCCGGCCCCTCCTTCGCACGCGACGTGGCGGCCGGATTGCCCACAGCCGTAACCATCGCGGCGCAGGCCAGCATCGCGCAGCAGCTGCAGGCCTCACTGGGCCATGAGGCTTTTCGTCCGTACGGCAGCGACGATGTGATCGGCGTGGCCCTCGGGGGCGCGGCGAAGAACGTCTACGCGATTGCGTGCGGCATCGTCGCCGGCATGGGATTGGGCGAGAGCGCGCGCGCTGCCCTGCTGGCCCGCAGTTTCGCAGAGCTGCGCCGCTTTGGCGAAGCGCTAGGCGCCAAATCCGAAACGCTGATGGGCCTTTCCGGTCTCGGCGACCTCGTGCTCACCGCCACCAGTCCTACATCGCGCAATTTTTCCTTCGGGCTGGCCATCGGAAGAGGCGCAACACGCGCGCACCTGGATACACAAGGCCGTCCGCTCGCGGAAGGCGTGGAAACCGCCCCGGCGCTTCTCGCCCGCGCGCAAGCGCTCGGCATAGAATTGCCCATCGCGGAAACGACCGCGGCTATCGTGAACGGAACGTTGACGCTCGATGCCGCCATCCCGCGCCTGATGACACGACCGCTCAAATCCGAATAGGAGATGCCATGCTGTTCGTCGTGATCGCCACCGACAAGCCGGATTCTCTTTCGCTGCGCATGGCCGCGCGTGAGGCGCATTTCGCCTATGCGCGCGACACCGGCGTGATCAAGCTGGGTGGACCGTTTCTCGATGCAAGCAGCGATATGGCCGGCAGCCTCATCATCTTCGAGGCCGACGACATCGACAGTGCGCGGGCCTGGCACGCCAACGATCCGTACGTGAAAGGGGGACTCTTCGCGCACTCCGACGTGCGGGCATGGAAGCCGACCTTCAATCCCATCGGCGCAGAATTCTGACCCGGAGCGAAGCGATGGCGTACTGGCTGTTCAAGACCGAACCCGAAGCGTTCTCCTGGGAAATGCAGAAGCAGAAGGGCGCGAAAGGCGAGCCGTGGAGCGGCGTGCGCAATTGGCAGGCGGCCCGCAACATGAAGGCGATGAAAAAGGGTGACCGCGGCTTCTTCTATCACACCGGCGAGGAGAAGCGGATCGTCGGCATCGTCGAGGTGATCGGCGAATACCGCAAGGATCCCACCGACGAAACCGGCCGCTTCGGCCTCGTGGACGTCAAAGCCGTGCGCGATTTTCTTAAGCCCGTGACTCTCGCGCAAGCCAAGGCCGATCCCAGATTGAAGGACATGGTGCTGGTGAAATATTCGCGACTCTCTGTCCAGCCGGTCACGCCGGAGGAATGGACCCACATCTGCAAGCTCGGCGGCGTGACCTGATCGCGGCGCTCGCTTGCGCGGCTGCCGGTTACTGGCTCGCCCAGATGATGCGATGAATGAACGTCACATCGGCCAGCAGGAAATGCCGGTCTTCATACTCGACGTTCAGCGATTTCAGCTCGACGCGTTGCGCGGTCATGCGCACCAGCTGCTTCGCCATGACTTCGCCGGTCTGGGATTTCAGCACCACCCGATCGCCCCGCCGCAAACTCGCAGACGGCGAGACAACGATGCGATCCCCGTCGCGGTACATCGGCAGCATCGAGTCGCCACTGATCTCCAGCGCATAGGCGTGCTCGTCGGCAAGCTCCGGAAACGGGATCTCATCCCAGCCGGCGCCGGCCGGAAAGCCGGCATCGTCGAAGAACCCCTCGCGGCCGGCCTGCGCAAGGCCGATCAGGGGAATCGGTTTGCTGAACGGGCGCGCGCCCTTGGCGCGGCCCATCTGCAATACGAATTCTTCCAGTGTCTCGCCGGTTGCCTGCAGCGATTTTGCGAGGCTTTCGGTCGACGGCCATCGCGGGCGGCTATCGGGGCCGATACGCTTGCTCTTGTTGAACGTGGTTGGATCCAGGCCCGCGGCCTTTGCCAACCCGGAAGCCGATAGGTCGTGGCGGTCTGCGAGGGAGTCAATCCCTTCCCAGACTTGCGCATGGGTGAGCATTTGTGGCGTCATGTGAAGAAATTCCCTAATGTAAGCTTCTCGTAGCTGATTCCCTTGCGCCCTGCAAGAGCGGTTGCGGAAAGACGGTGCTCGGAATGCGCACGATGATGATGGATGTCGGCGCGCGGATGGTGCGCATGCTGCCGGCGGAGGCCGCCCACCGCGCTACGATCCGATTGGTGAGGGCTGCCGCTCCGCTGCTAGCGCAGTCGCCTCCCGACGATCCTCGGCTCGCGATTCAGGCGTTCGGCCGGACCTTTCCCAATCCGATTGGGCTGGCTGCCGGGTTCGACAAAGACGGGGAGGTTCCGGATGCGATGCTGAAGCTTGGCTTCGGCTTCGTGGAGTGCGGAACGGTGACGCCGCGGCCGCAGAGCGGCAACGCGCGCCCGCGGCTGTTCCGGCTTGGGGAAGACGGCGCGGTCATCAACCGGATGGGCTTCAACAATGACGGCATGGACGCCGTGGCAGCGCGCCTCGCCCGTCGCAAGCGTGCTGGCATCGTCGGCCTGAATATCGGGGCGAATAAGGACAGTGCGGACCGGGTTGCCGATTACCGTTCGGCGTTCGCGCGACTCGCGCCGCTGGCCGACTACATCGCGATCAATGTGTCATCGCCGAACACGCCGGGGCTGCGCGCGCTTCAGAACCGCGAGGATCTCGAGCGGCTGCTTGCCACGGTAACGGAGGAGCGAGACCGGTTGGCATTGCGGACGCCGCTGCTGCTCAAGATCGCACCCGATCTGGACCAGAGTGCACTCGACGATGTTTCAGCGGCGGCCCTCGCATACGGCTTGCATGGGATCATCGCAACCAACACAACCATCGGGCGCTCGCCGGATTTGCGCAGTGCGCACGCGAAGGAGAGCGGCGGCCTTTCCGGCGCGCCGTTGTTTGCGCGCTCCACGGAGGTGCTGAAGCAAATGCGCCAACGCGTCGGAAACAAACTCGTGCTGGTTGGAGCTGGCGGCATACGCTCAGGCGCCGATGCCTACGCCAAAATCCGCGCCGGCGCGTCGCTGGTGCAGCTCTATACCGCTCTCGCCTATGAAGGTCCCGGCCTGATCGGCCGGATCAAGAACGACCTTCTCGCATTGCTGGCGCGCGACGGATTCGCGAGCGTGGAGCAGGTGATCGGTGTGGACAACGCGTGATTTGCCTAGGCTAGGCGGGTGCGGAAATCAGGAAATGTCCCCGCAACGCGGCGATCGGTTTCACCTCGTCTTCCTGCCACATCTCGGCATGCACGTTCACCACGCGACGCCCCTGCTTGGCGATTCGCGCTTTTGCGTAGCTGGTTTCTGCGCGCCCGCTCCGCAGGTAATCGATGGTGATGTCCACCGGCTTTGGCCGCGCGGCCGGTCCGAGATCCAGCATCACCTGCGCAATGGCCGCGGTTTCCAGAAGCGATCCGATCACGCCGCCATGCAGCGCCGGCAGTAGCGGATTGCCGACGAGATGCGGCGCGAAGGGCATCGTGAGTGTCAGCCGGTGTCCTTCGCGCGCGGCGGAGATGCGAGATGCCGGCAGTACGGAATCTCTGCGAGCAGTGCGTCGGCATCGCGTGGTGTCTCGCGCTCAGCCATCGGGCGTCTCCGGCAAATTTGGAAAGGGAGCGCCGCGGATCAGCATGAACGTGCCGGTGCAGAGCGCGATCGGCATATCCCGGGCCTGCTGCCAGGCCAGCCCGCGGGCAAAGGCGATCTCGTGCGTCACCTTCAGGCACTCCGCTTCGAAGAGGATTTCGGCCTGCGGCGCAGCCGCCTTCATGTAGTCGATGCGCAGATCGAGGGTGGCGAACGGCATCGGGTTGCGCAGCGCCGAGGCGACGGCGATCCCGCAGCAATGATCGAGACAGCCGGTGATCACGCCGCCATGGACGATTCCCGTCTCCGGGTCGCCGACCAGTCTTTCGGACCACGGCAGCCGCATGCTGGCGCGGCCGGCGCCCATGTCCGTGAGTTCCCCGCCAATGCCGGCGATGTAGGCGGTGCCGGCCATCCGGGCAAAGATGTTGGCGCGCGGCGGAGCATCCCTCATCGCAATGGTTGAAGGAGAAGGGACCGGAACTGTCAATTGCGGCCGCGGGAAGCCGGCAAAGTTGACGCAGTGTCATTCGTGGATAGACTGCCCACCGCATGTGTGAGGCGTTCCTGCTTGTCCCCTGAATACATAGATCCGATTGCCCGTCCCGACCTCTTCCTGGGAAAACGCGAGCAGACCAAGGCGCAGAACCGGCAGAGAATTTTGGAGGCGGCACGTCAGGTTTTCGCCGAGCTGGGGTATGGCGCCACCACGGTGCGCGACATTATCCGCGCGACGCCGCTCGCCTCCGGCACCTTCTACAATTACTTCAAGTCGAAGGAGGAGGTGTTTCAGGCGATTCAGGACGAAAGCGCGCTGCGCATTCGCCCGCGGCTGCACGAAGAGCGCGCGAAAGCCGAGACGATCGAGCAGTTCATCACCGGCACATTCCGCACCTTCTTTGAATACGTGGCGAGCGACCAGTCCAACTTTCACGCCATCCGCCGCAACACCGATACGCTGCGGGTGCGGATGGACACGCCGGAAATCATTGCGGGCTTTCAGGAACTGCGCGAGGACCTTGAGAAGGCGATCGCGAAAGGCCTGTTCCCACCCGTCGATGCAGATTACCTGATGGCCGCAATCGTCGGCGTGGCCTTCGAACTGGCCGAGCGCATGCTGCGGCGCGACATCGTCGACACGGATGCGGCGGCGGCCTTCGCCACCGCGCTGTTCATGGGCGGCGTTCACGCGCTGCCTGTGCTTGCGCCAATTGCCCCGCCCGGAAGCGGCGGCGCATGAGGGCGCTGGTCTGCCGGGAACTCTCGCACGGTTTCGACAAGCTTGCGTTCGAAGACATTGCGCTGCCGGCGCCCGGGCCGGACGAGGTCCGGATTCGCATTCGCGCGGCGTCGGTGAATTTTCCCGACCTGCTGATGGTCGAAGGCAAGTATCAGCACAAACCGGAACTGCCGTTCGTGGTCGGCGGAGAGCGCGCCGGAGAGGTGATTGCGGTTGGCAGCAACGTCACGCGCTTGAGACCGGGAGATCTCGTGATTGGCAGCGGGCCGACCGGGGCGTTCGCGGAAGAATGCCAGGTGCCGGCATCTGCGCTGCGGCCGATCCCGAACGGCGCGGATTTCGCGACGGCAGCGGCGTTCACAACCGCATATCTCACCGCTTACGTCTCGCTGGTGCGGCGCGCGCAATTGCAACCCGGTGAGACACTGCTCGTGCATGGCGCGGCGGGAGGCGTGGGTCTCGCGGCCGTCGATCTGGGACGCGTGTTGGGTGCTACCGTGATCGCTACCGCCTCGACCGAGGAGAAGCGCGCGTTCCTTCGCGAGTATGGCGCCGATCACGTGCTGTCCTCCGCTGGCTTTCGCGAGACGGTGAAGCAGCTAACGGAAGGCCGCGGCGCCGACGTGATCTACGATCCGGTGGGCGGCGACGTGTTCGACGAATCCACCCGCTGTATCGCCTTCGATGGACGGCTTCTGGCGGTGGGTTTCACAAGCGGACGGATTCCATCGATTTCCGTGAACATCCCCCTGATCAAGGGATTCTCGGTCATGGGCGTGCGCGCCGGTGAATATGGCCGGCGCTTCCCGGAAAAGGGGCGCGAGAATATCGCGGCCATCGACCGGCTGCTCTCACAAGAAAAGATTCGTCCGCACATCGGCGCGCGCCTTCCCCTTTCGCGCGCCGTCGATGCGATGCGCATGCTGGCCGAGCGCAAGATCCTCGGCAAAGCCGTTATCGAGCCTTGAACTGGCTGCTGGAACGAACTAGCAGAGTCAAACACAAGCCCGGAGCTTCCGATCATGTCTAGCGAAGTCCTGCACGTGCCGCGCGAGAAGCTGAAATCCCACACCCTGCACCTGCATTACGCCATCACCTCCTTGATGGAGGAGTTGGAAGCGGTGGATTGGTATCGTCAGCGGGCGGACGATACGGAGGACGCCGGTCTGCGCGAAGTGCTGCTTCACAATGCGAAGGAAGAGATGGAGCACGCCTCCATGCTGATCGAATGGATCCGCCGCCACGAACCGCTGTTCGACAAGCAGCTGCGGGAGTACCTGTTCACCGACAAGCCGATCGTCGAAGTGGAGCACGAGGCGATGGACCGCGGATCGCCGATCAAGACGGAGGAGCCGTCGGGCACAGGGTCGCCGGTCAAGCGATAGGGCAGGTGTCGTGGAAGCGGGTGAGGTCCACCACCCGCCGGCCCTGCGGCGAGACCGACAGCACGTCCACAAAGCGGTGGTTCCACACGATCTCGTCGGGCGTGTAGGCGTGGCGCACGTACACTAGGTCCGCCAGCGTGTCGTCGGTGCCGCGCAGCAGGACGATGATCTCCATCTGGCGTCCGTAAAGCTCGTCGAGCGAGAGGCCGTGGAGAGGGCTTCGCTCGTCAATAGTGTGCATCACCGTCCATGACAAGGTGAAGAGCGAGGTGCGCGCGCGCACCAGATCCAGCTCCTGGAAGCGCCGCATGGCGATGCCTTCGCTGGTGACGGCCTGATGCGCGAGCGTCACATTGATGGCGGCATCCAGGATCTGGTTGCCGCGCTGGTTCGCGGCACGGAACATCAGCGTGGGGACGCCGTCGAACGGTGCCACCACCGCCACCTTGCTGAACACCACGCGCGCCGATGGCCGTGACAGCCGCGCGAACATCAGCGACGCCATCATGGCGAGATAAAGAAATCCGACGAACGCCTCGATCACCACCACGCCGTTCACGAACGCGGATTTCGGCACCATCATGCTGTAGTTGATCGATCCGATGGTCTGGACGCTGAACAGGAAGCGGTCCCAGAAATTACCGGGCCGCGCGTGCTCGATGCCGCTCGAATCAGACAGATAGAGCAGCGCGAATCCGATGTTGACGGTGATGAACACGGCGGCGAGCCCGAGCAGGAATAACCACCACGGCGCGGTAAGAATCGCGTGATAAACGTCCGTCCAGCGGCTCTTGTCCTGTCCCTTGATGATCACACGCTGGCGGCGACGGCCGGCGCGCAGATATTGCGCGGTGCTGATCGCCGGCGGAGCGTCGGGTGGAATGCGGGTTCTTTCGTTCACGCGGGGGTGCGGCTCTCGCGCCTGAAGGTGTTCGGCCCTATCCTACCCTATTCGCGAGGGAGGGCCACATGCGCGCGGTGCAGATCGTTGCGGCGGTTCTGGCATTGGCAGGTGCGGGTGCGCGGGCCGAGGCGCCGGGGTTGTGGAAGGCATATGACGACTCTTTCCGTCACGCCAAATATGTCGACCTCACGCACACCATCGCGCCCAACATTCCGGTGTGGCACGGGTTTGGGCCATCGAAGTTTTCGCCCACGGTGAACCCGGCCACCGGCAAGCCATACAGCTACGCGAAGGACGGCTTCGAGGCGACGCACTACGATCTGTCGACCGATCAACTGGGCACCCAGCTCGATCCGCCGGCGCACTGGGCACCAGAATATCCGTCCATTGACGAATTGCCGCCAACCTACGCGGTGCGGCCGCTCGCGGTGATTTCGATTGTGCCGCAGGTGAAGGCGAAGCCCGGCTATCACCTACAGGTCGCGGACATTCTCGCATGGGAAAAACGCAACGGCCGCATTCCGGAAGGCGCGGTGGTGTTCGTGCGCTCCGACTGGTCGAGGGAATGGCCCAATCCGGCGCTCGCCACGCGCACGGTGTTTCCCGGCGTGTCGCTCGCCGCCCTCAAGTTTCTGCATTTGCAGCGGCATATCCTGTTTCACGGGCACGAGCCGCTCGACACCGACACCACACCCACGCTGGAAGGCGAGGCGTGGCTCATGCATCATGGCTACACGCAGGCCGAAGGCGTCGCCAATCTCGACAAGGTTCCAGAAACCGGCTGCCTCGTGTCGATCGGATATCCGAAGTTCAAGGGCGGCACCGGCGGCTACGCGCGCTACATCGCGATATGTCCAACCGATTGGAAGTTCGGTGCAAGCATCGGCGCGTCCGACGCTCCGCTGCCGAAATACCCGCATCCGCTGCACTGGGACGTATCCGCCGGCACCCGCGTGCGCTGACGCGTCTAGCGCTCCAGCCGCTTCGCCTTCAGCGCGCGAAGATAGGAGGGCCATCTCTTGTCATGCTCGCGGCCGAGCGTGTGCAGGTAGTCCCAGCTGTATAGGCCGGTGTCGTGGCCATCGTCGAACAGGATGCGGACAGCGTAGTTGCCGACCGGTCCCAGCCCGGCGATCTTCACGTTGCGTTTGCCCCCGACAATCTGCTTCTGATCCGCCGCATGGCCCTGCACTTCCGCGCTGGGCGATTCGACCCGCAGATACTCCGCCGGCAGCGCAAAGCTCTCGCCGGGCTCAAAGCTGACGGTGAGAACGGTCTTCGATGGATCGAGCCGCAATTCGGTCGGCCACGCGCTCACTTGCCGATGCGCTCGTCTTCGGAAAGCTCGCGCGCTTCGCCGGCCAGCATGATCGGAACGCCGTTGCGGATGGGATAGGCAAGCCCGGCGCGCTTGCTGACCAGTTCCTGTCGCTCGCGGTTGTAGATCAGCGGTCCTTTGGTCACCGGACACACCAGAATTTCCAGAAGCTTGGGATCGATATCCATGGGTTAATTGACCGAGCCGCTGATCGCGCGCGCATCCGACATTTCCAGTAGGGCGACCAGCGTCGCCACCCGCTCGTTCCAGCCGGGCGCTTCCAGTAGCGCCTGCTTTTCCGCCGGCTCGAACGGACACAGCATCGCCAGCGCATTCACCAGATGTTCGGGCGGTGCATTCATGACCGAATGCCAGTCGGCCTTCAGATCGCGGCGTGCCAGGTAAGTCTTCAGCGCTGCCATCAGCCGCTCGCGCGGCAGGTCCGACTCTTCATTGAGGGCGAGATCGCCGGCAAAGCGCGAATAGTCGGGGAGCACCTGGCGGTACGGGGTGTCGACGACCAGCTCCTCCGTAACCCGGAACCGGCACACACCGGTGAGCGTGATCTGGTAACGATGGTCCTCCGACTCCTTGAAGCTCGTGATGCGACCGAGGCATCCAACCTGAGACAAGGCCGGCGTGAGGCTATGCTCTTCCGGCTCCGACGGCTGGATCATCCCGATGATTCGGGCGCCTGCGATTGCGTCGTCAACCAGCGCGAGATAGCGCGGCTCGAACACGTTCAGCGGCAGCGCGCCGCGCGGCAGCAGCAATGCTCCGGCGAGCGGGAATATCGCGATAGTTTTCGGCAGATCGTCCAGCGTGCGATGGGGCTTGGGCATGGCTCACGAAAACAGAATCGATGACAGCTTCCGGCGCGCCTCGATGGTCCGCGGATCGGCCGGTCCCATGGCTTCGAACAAGGTCACCAGATGCTTGCGCGCGGCCTGCTCGTTCCAATTGCGCTCGCGCCGGACGATCTCCAGCAGCGCCTGCAGCGCGCCCTCGCGGTCGCCTTGCGCGTCGAGCGCCAGCGCAAGGTCGTAGCGGACCTGGTGATCGTTCGGGTTCGCATCCAATCTGGCGCGCAATTCGGCTGTGTCGCCCGCGTTCGCTGCCTGGTCGCGCAGCTTCAATTCGGCATCGATCGACCGGATTGCTTCATCCTCGGCGCCGTCGGGGCGTACAAGCTGCAAGGTCTTGCGAGCGCGATCGACGTCGCCGCTCTTGAGATAACACCTGGCAAGTCCCGCCACGGCTTGCGGATGGCCCGGCTCATCCTGCAACGCCTGTGCATAGGCTTGGGCGGCGGCGCCCAAATCGCCGGACGCAAACGCTTCATCCGCTGCCGTCAAAACATCCTCGGCGGCACTGGCGTCCGCCTGTCCGCCGGTCAGCTGTTGCACGAACGCGCGCAGCTGCGATTCCGGAATGGCGCCCATGAAGCCGTCGACCGGCTGTCCGTTGCGGAAGGCAAATACCGTCGGGATCGACTGGATGCGGAGTTGGCGGGCAATTTCCTGATTCTCGTCGATGTTGACTTTGACGAGACGCACGGCGCCCTTGGCTTCATTGACGACCTTCTCGAGCGCCGGGCCAAGCTGCTTGCACGGCCCGCACCACGGCGCCCAGAAATCCACGATGACCGGAACCTCGCGCGAGGCCTCAAGCACGTCGGCCGCGAAGGTTTCGATCGACCCGTCCTTGATGTGCGCGCCGGCAGCGCCAGCGCCGGTTGCGGCGGCGCCATTTCCACCTGACCTGGTGATCGGCCGGCCGCTTGGCCCAATGATCGCCATCTGAAACCCTGTTGCTGCAAGCCCGAATGTGGGGGTTTGAGCCGCAAAAGAAAAGCCCCGGAAAATTAGCAAATCCGAAGCCAATCGCTTTCATGGCGGCTTCGGCTACATTCAGCCCGGGTGGAATATTGGGGGCACGTGATGGCGGTTACACGGCGGCGGTTTCTCGGCAGTGCAGCGGCGGCATCCTTTTTGCCGGCAACAGGCCTGCGAGCGCAGCCCCAATCCGCCGACCTCGATGTGGCAATTGTCGGGGGTGGCGTCGCCGGTGCCTACACGGCGTGGCGCCTGCGCAAGGCAAACCCGGGCGCACGCGTGCGGCTATTCGAGATGAGCGACCGCATCGGTGGGCGCCTTCGTTCGATCGCATTCCCGCAAGCGCCGCACCTCGTGGGCGAAGCCGGCGGCATGCGCTTTCTGGAATCCCAGCAGCATGTCTTCAGGTTGGTGCAGCACCTGAATCTGCCCACCCGCGGCTATCCTGTTTTCGATCCGCAGGACCGGCTCGCGTTGCGCGGCCGGACGTTCACTTATGCTGAGGCGGGCGGGCCCGGCAAGCTGTACCCGTACAACATTCCGCCGGAGGAACAGTCGCCCAAAAGCGCCGTGTTCCTGGACCGCATCGCGCGCGTCGTCCCCGATGCGAAAACCATGACGCGGGAGGAATGGCTGCGGATTCGCGCGACGGTGCGCTACCGGGGCCGGTTGCTGAAGGACTGGGCGGGATGGGCGCTGCTCTCCAATCTCTTCACGCATGAGGAGATGGCGTTCGCGCAGGACAGCGCGGGGTATGACAGCATCTCGTTGCGGCAAACCGGTCTGGACGAACTCGATTTCGCCTTCCTCGGCATCGACTTTTCCAAGCCGTTCTACACCATCGCCGGCGGCTACCAGCGGCTGCCGCTCGCGCTGGCGGACGAGGTCCGGCGGTTGGGGGCGGAAGTCGAGATGCGGACGCGCCTCGTCAGCCTGTCGGTGCCGGATACCGCCGGAGGCGTGTTCCGGCTCGGGTTCCAGAGCGCCGACGGTCTTGTCGCGAGCACGACCGCATCTCGCGTCGTGCTCGCAATGCCGCGGCGCGCGCTGGAGTTGGTCGACAACTTTCCGGCGCGACGGGATCCCCAATTCGCCGATCTGATAAGGTCCGTCGAGCCTGTCCCCGCCTGCAAAGCCCTTCTTCTGTATCCGAAGCCGTGGTGGCGCGATCTCGGCATCAATGGCGGACGCTCCGTCACCGACATGCCGGCGCGTCAGTTCTACGCGCTGGGCGCGGAGAAGGAACGGCTGCCATCCGAGCAAACCGGCGGCTACGGCATGCTGATGATGTATTGCGACTCCGATACCGTCGACTATTGGAAGGAGCTGGCGCGCCCCGCGGCAGCGGCGGGCTTTCAGTGGCTGCCCGGCGATTCCGAACTGGCGCAGGAAGTTCATCGCGAGGCGGGTCTGGTGTACGCGACCAATCCGCCGCAGCCGGTGGCCGCCTGTTTTCAGGATTGGACCGCGGATCCGTTCGGCGGCGGCTGGCACTGCTGGGGACCAGGCAAGGACGGATTGCAGCTGGCCAATCGGGCGATGAAGCCGCTCGCCGACCGCGAGCTTTACATCTGTGGCGAAGCCTATGGCGTCTATGAGCCGGGTTGGGTGGAAACGGCGCTCGAACGCGCCGAGACCATGCTGCAGCGGCACTTCGGCCTGGCCGCCCCGCAATGGCTCGCGTGACTTATGCCCGCTCCGGCAGATGCAGGACGATGGGCTCATGACCGGTGGCGCGGATGAATTTCAGCAGGTCGGCCGATGAAATGGCGGTCGTGCGGTCGTTGCGCAGCGGGTGAAAGTTCAGCGGATCGAGCGCGAGCATCCCTTCGTCCAGCACCGCGCGCACGCGGCCATCGCGATCGTTCATCAGGGCAAACGGCGTCACCGAGCCGGGCGGCACGCCCAACATGGCCATCAGCAGTTCCGCGGAGCCGAATGAGAAGCGCGCCGCGCCAAGTTGCCGGGCCAGCGCGTTCAGATCGACCGCCACCGCCTCCCGCGCCACGACCAGCCAAAGTCCGTGCTTCCGATCTTTCAGAAACAGGTTCTTCGTGTGGCCGCCTGGAATGTGCGCGCAGACGGCGCGCGATTCCTCCACCGTGAACACCGGCGCATGCGCGAAAGTGCGGTGGGGAATGCCCAGCGCGTCGAGCTTGCAAATCAGCTCGCCTTCGCCGGCCGGAACGGAGGTGTTCATGCGGGCGGGCTTGGCATCGCAGAGCGCCGGCGGCAAGCGGCTTGGCGCCATCGCGGCCGTAACAAATGCTATTGACCCGGCCTTCGCCCCTGCGCGATAACCCGCCTCCGCTTGGAGCGCGGGCGTAGCTCAGGGGTAGAGCATAACCTTGCCAAGGTTAGGGTCGGGCGTTCGATTCGCCTCGCCCGCTCCAATTTCAGCAAGAAAATCAGAAGGTCACGGGGGATGCCGAAGGGGCGGCGTTTCTCCGTTTGCGCCGGGGAATCTTCGGGCAACCTCTAGCGCCCCGTCAAGGCGCTGTTGGCCGCATCTTCTCTCCCGCGTCTTTGCCTGATTCGATGCAACAGAAAGGGTTGCATCCGTTCCGCAATTAGCGCCACCATTTTTCCCGCGAGTTCTTCCGTCATAATGTCGCCAGCCTTCGCCCCGCAATTCTTCCAAGCGTAATTCACGGCGTCAGAAATCTGGCGGTGTGTCTCGTTGTCGTATTGTCGCTTCCGAGCGGGTATCAGCACCTCAGTAAAGGCGCGCTCCATCGCGCCCGGCGGTATTTTCTCATAAGCGTAAATCTGCCGAAGGTCTGTCATCGAAAACGGCAGTCGCACCTGTACGTCAAATGTCTTGCCCGTTGTCGGATCGATTGCGTAAGCCCGATGGATTGCCTCTCCCGAATAACGATCCGATAGGCAAACGACCGCGCGATGCACGCCAAAAAATTCCACATATCCGAGCAAGAGCCGGTGCTCGGGGATCCCTGAGACAGCGACGCAATGAATCGGCACGCCCGCCGGGCGGCCAATTACAAGATCGACTTCGTAGTAGTACCCGAAGGGCGCTTCAGCGTCGGAATTGCGCAGATATTCAAGCGCCGTATTGAGGCCATCCACTTCCAGGCCGACGCAATGTGCAAAAGCGGCAGTCGTTTTGACGATTGAGCGATCGGATTCTACGCCACCGACTTCGCTTGAAAGTTTCAGTACGCCGGTCGGGGCGGACAGGCCATTGGTTGCCGTCCTTAACGCCTGCTCAATGTCGAGCCCAGGATATTTGCGCTTTTTCCTCTTCAGGATTTTCCGCGCCTCTTCCATTGTTTGAGCGGTAATCTGCAATTCAAGCCGCCCGCCTTCGCGCTGTATCTCTTTGATCGTCGGCTTATGGGGCATAAGTCCGCCCCCGTGCTGCAATTCAAATCTCTCGCCTGTCGTGGTTTCAATCTGCTGTGTGGGCGACTCCCCACGCTCGCGAGCAATGCCGAAGTACAAGCATAGGCCGTTCAACTGCCTTGCGAGCGCGGTATCCCACGAATGACCTTTCGTGCTATTGCAGTCTTGGCAGATAAAGCCGTTCGTCTTCAGCCGTCCACCAATGGCGTTTGTAATTACGTGCTCACGCGAGTCTGTATCCGCCGTGATGGGTAGACCGCATATGACGCAATTGCCGCGCGGGAGGGTAACTTTCTTCATGGGAGAACCTTAGGCCGACTGAAGCTTTTCAATTGTTGGCGTTTCCACTCCTGCCCAGGTCATTCGGTAAATATCGCCCTGCGCAATCGATTGCACGGCGTGGGGCAACAAGACCGCGAAGCAGATGCCACCCGCGTGCCTCACTGAAGGATAGATGATTCCATTGAGCCCTCGTGCGTGTGTAGCAGAAGCCAGCGCGTTTCCGGCTGGGTAGCCGACCGATGGATCGGGATTTAGCGATGGGTGATCGGGGCTTTCGCGCAGACTAACATATTCGCCCGCGAGGCTCGCAAAGAGTTCTGCATATTCCACCACGGCGTGATACTCTCCCGTGCGGGCTAAGAACTCTGTCATGTGAAATTTCACTTCCTCAATGCAGGTTTCCACCGCGAGAGCGGCGTACCATGCACCCCGATCAGGCCCGTTGAACCGATTGAGTTCACCTGGCCGGGCGTAAGAGAAACTGGCGTTGATAAAATTGGCGTGCGGGACGCCGTACACGAACTCTCCTGAAGCTATACCCACTCCGCCGCGATTTTGTGCAACGAGCCTGCCACTTGTTACCGCTTCGATTTCATAGATATCGTGCAATTCCTGATCGTTGTCCGCGAGACTTCTGAGAACAGAATCACGAAGGCGCGCGGTAGTCACCAACCTGACGGTGCGAGGGAAGGCCTCGCGAACAATCGAGAGGCCTTCTAGCATTCGTCACAATCCACCGCGCACCGCATCGATGTAGCGGCGGATGTCCAACATTACGGGGATACCGTCATCAATCATGGTTGTCACTGGAGTTCGTCCGCCAAATAGGGGGCCTGTATTGGCGAGTTTCGGCCAGCGGTCAGCCATCTGATCGGCAAAGAGCAAATGCAGCCCTTTGAAGATGCCCAACGTCGCAGAAACGCGCGTGAGTTGATCCTGGGAAAGCATCTCGCTTCGCTCCCCACGCTTGATCCGGTCCCAGGTACTTCCTGATACTCCCAGTACCGCGGCTGATTCGACGTTTGTGAGCGCCCAGACCTCAGTGACTTTCTTGAAGGCCTTGAGCGCCGCCGCAGTCAGCCGCGTTCGGTCAGCTTCATCCGCGAAGGAAGAAAGCTGCTTCGGCTCCAAATAGGCGTTTTGCGCTGCTGCCTGTGCCATCTCATTCTCCCCATCAAGTGACGTTATATATGCTCGTCATTTGACGTGGTGTCAAGAGAAATAACGAACAAAAAGCGACCGGGGTTCCCCAAGCGCTAAGGGGCAGACTAGTGGCGTCTCGTAAGCTATTGGCGAGTCCTCCTGAGGAGGGTCGGTTATTAATCCCATTTTGGGCCTTACATTTAATCTTCCGGACAGGATTTCTGCCTTGACAGCGTGACGCTGGTTGTGCATATTGTACCCATCTTCGGTCGTGCGCCCGGAGGCGGCCCGGCCGGCGGAACGCCCGCAGTCCCGGGCTTTTTTGTTGCCTGCAATCACGGTCCGGCAAGCTCCGAAAAATAAATTCTTCGAACTCCCGAAAAATAAATTCTCGAACCTTGGAGGACAGCGATGTCCCGCTTGCGTCCCCGCGCGGGGTGAACCTCGCGTGCGTGAATTCCCGCGCCTCGATCTGTTTCGCCTCCGCCGGAGCTCGCTCCGGCCGACCGGTGAGACGAATCGGGGAGCCGACTCCCTCCATCGCGGAAAAAGCGTGTGCATGCCGGCTCATCGGTCCGCAAACGCAGCGCATGTGCGATGCCCGTAGGCCAACGCGGCGAACACGGAAAAACGGGCTGAAAATCGAGAACTCTATTTTCGGTAGACCCTCGAATTGCGTCTGAGTCGACCCCCAATTCGAAATCGGATTCACGCGGAGCCGCGGAGGCGGAGTGGGATCATCAAACATCGTCATGGCCGCCACCCCGGTCGGCGCGAAGCGCCGCCGGAGTGCAAAGCCTTTGGCGGCCATCCATGACCTCGGCCAGAAACCGCGGGCATGGATGGCCGGGACAAGCCCGGCCAAGACGGATGAGAGTACTTCATCGTACGAGACGCGACCGGCGGCCATCGCGAAGTCACATCTGCATCGTCCAGCCTTCGACGCCCATGGCGGCCTGACGCACCGCTTCTGTCAGCGTCGGATGAGCGTGGCTGGTGCGCGCGATGTCTTCGCTGGCCGCGCGCATCTCGATGGCGAAGGCGGCTTCCTGGATCAGGTTGCCCGCTTCCGCGCCCATGATGTGCACACCCAGCACGCGGTCGTTCTTGGCGTCGGCCAGCACCTTGGCGAAACCTTCCGTGGCGGCGATCGTTTTGGCGCGCGCGTTGGCGGTGAAGGGGAACTTGCCGATCTTGTATTCGACGCCAGCAGCTTTCAGCTCTTCTTCCGTCTTGCCCACGCTCGCCACTTCCGGATGCGTGTAGACCACTGCCGGAATCGCATCGTAGTTTACGTGGCCCGCGCGGCCGGCGATGTTTTCGATACAGGCGACGGCTTCGTCTTCGGCCTTGTGCGCAAGCATCGCGCCCTCGCGGCAGTCGCCGATCGCCCGGATGCCCTCCACGTTGGTGCGGAAATGCGCATCGGTGATCACGCGGCGTTTGGAGTCGAGTTGCACGCCGACTTCCGCGAGACCGAGGCATTCCGTGTATGGAATGCGGCCGATGGCGACGAGCACGATGTCGGTTTCGATTGTCGATTGTGCACCGCCGGCAGCCGGCTCAAGCGTGACAGACATCGAGTCGCCTTTCTTCTGAACGCCGGTGACTTTGGTCGACAGCTGAAATCTCATGCCCTGGCGGGAGAGGATACGCTGGAACTGCTTGGCGATTTCACCGTCCAGCCCCGGGGTGATGCGGTCAAGAAATTCCACCACCGTCACCTCGCTGCCGAGCCGCCGCCACACCGAGCCCAGTTCCAATCCAATGTAGCCGGCGCCCACCACCAGCAGCCGCTTCGGCACATCTTTCAGCGACAGCGCGCCGGTGGAGGAGACGATGCGCTCTTCATTGATGCTGACGCCCAGCAAGGGCGCCACATCCGAGCCGGTGGCGATGACGATGTGCTTCGTTTCCAGCGTCCGCGGGCTGCCGTCCTTGAGCTTCACCTCAACCTTGCCGGGCGACGCGATGCGTGCCTCGCCGACAATGGCTTCGCTCCTGTTCTTCTTGAGCAGGAACTCGACGCCCTTGGTAAGCTCGCCCACGACTTTCGTTTTGTGGGCCATCATGCCCGCAAGATCGAGTTCGGCGCTCGTCTTGATGCCGAGCTTCGGCAGCTTCTCGCGCGCCTCTTCGTAAAGCTCGCTGGTGTAGAGCAGCGCCTTCGAGGGAATGCAGCCCACATTCAGGCAGGTGCCACCGAACTGCCCTCGCTTGTCGATACAGGCGCTCTTCAGCCCCAGCTGCCCGGCGCGGATCGCGGCGTTGTACCCCCCCGGCCCCCCGCCGATGACGACGACGTCGAATTGATCCGCCATGTCAGACGTCCAGCAGCAGGCGCTGCGGGTCTTCGAGGTTTTCCTTCACGCGGACGAGGAAAGTCACTGCCTCGCGGCCGTCCACCAGCCGGTGGTCGTATGACAGCGCGAGATACATCATCGGCCGGATTTCTACCTTGTTGTCGATGGCGACGGGCCGCGGCTGGATCTTGTGCATGCCGAGGATGCCGGACTGCGGGGCATTCAGAATCGGCGTCGACATCAGCGAGCCGAACACGCCGCCATTCGAAATGGTGAAGGTGCCGCCCTGCAGCTCTTCCAATTTCAGTTTGTTGTCGCGCGCGCGGGTGCCGAAATCCGCAATTGCCGCTTCGATCTGCGCGAGGCTGAGTTCATCGACATCGCGCACAACCGGGACGATGAGACCGCGCTCGGTCGAAACCGCCACCCCGATGTCGTAGTAGTGCTTGTAGACGATGTCGTCGCCTTCAATTTCGGCGTTGACGTTGGGCAATTCCTTTAGCACCGCGATGCAGGCCTTCACGAAGAAGCCCATGAAGCCCAGCCGCACGCCGTGCTTCTTTTCGAAGCTCTCCTTGTATTCGGCGCGCAGCCGCATCACGTCGCTCATATCCACTTCGTTGAAAGTGGTGAGCTGGGCGGCGGTGTTCTGCGATTCCTTCAGGCGCAGCGCGATGGTGCGGCGCAGGCGGCTCATCTTCATCCGCTCTTCGCGGTCGGCGCGCGGGCGTGGCCCTGTGGGAATCTCGACGGGAGTGGGTTGGGTTGCGCGCTGCGCGGCACGGGCTTCCAGCGCCGCCAGCATGTCACCTTTGGTGACGCGACCATCTTTGCCCGTGCCGCTTACTTGCGCCGGGCTGAGACCGCTTTCTTCCGCGATGCGCCGCACACTCGGCACCATCGTCACGTTCCATTGCGGCTTTGCTGCGCTCGCGACAGGCTCAGCCACAGGTTCTGCCACCGGTTTGGACGCGCCGGCCGATGATAACTTTGGCGTAGGCGCCTCCACTTTCGGCGCCGCGGCGTCGGGATTCCGTACAGCAGCGCTTGCGCTCGGCTTTCCCGCTTTGCCTTCGGCAATGGCGCCGAGCACGGCACCCACCTGAACTGTCGAGCCCTCCTTCACATCGATGGATTCGATTGCGCCATCCGCCGGCGCAGGCACTTCAACCGTCACCTTGTCGGTTTCCAGCTCCAGCACCGGCTCGTCGCGCGCGACCGCGTCGCCTTCCTTCTTGAACCAGCGCGCCACCGTGGCCTCGGTGACGCTCTCGCCCATCGCGGGCACCCTGATCTGGATGGTCATAGCGTCAGAGCCTCGTCCAGCAGCGCCTTCAGTTCCGCCGTGTGCTGGCTCATCAGGCCAGCGGCGGTGGACGCGTATTCCGGACGTCCGACATAGCGCGGCTGTTGCGTCCCGCCCAGATGCTCGATCGCCTGGGCGATACGCGGCGCCACGAAGGTCCACGCGCCCTGATTCTTCGGCTCTTCCTGGCACCAGACGATCTCCGCTTTGGGGAAGCGCCGCAGTTCCTGCGCCAGCACTTTGTCGGGGAAAGGATAGAGCTGCTCGAGCCGGATCAGCTGCACACGATCTTGACCCCGCTTCTCGCGCTCCTCGAACAGGTCATAGTAACCCTTGCCGGTGCACAGCACGATGCGCTTGATGAATCCGTCGGGCGCCAGCTGGAGCGACGAACCGGGCGCATGCTGCGCATCGTCCCACAGCACGCGATGGAACGACGAGCCCGGACCGAATTCCTGCAGTTTCGAAACCACGCGCCTGTTCCGCAGCAGCGATTTCGGCGTCATCAGGATCAGCGGCTTGCGGAACAGCCGGTGAATTTGCCGCCGTAGGATGTGGAAGTAATTGGCCGGCGTGGTGGGATAGGCCACCTGCATGTTGTCCTGCGCGCAGAGCTGCAAATAGCGCTCCAGGCGCGCCGAGGAATGCTCCGGTCCCTGGCCCTCGTAGCCGTGCGGCAGCAACATCACGAGGCCGCACATGCGCAGCCACTTCATTTCGCCCGAGGCGATGAACTGGTCGATCATCACCTGTGCGCCGTTGGCGAAATCGCCGAACTGCGCTTCCCACAGCACCAGTGCCTTGGGCTCGGCGGACGAATAGCCGTATTCGAACCCGACCACCGCTTCTTCCGATAGCAGCGAATCCACCGCCTCTAATTCTGCCTGACCGTCGCGGATGTGGTTGAGCGGTATGTAGCGATTCTCGTTTTGCTGATCGATCAGCACCGCGTGGCGCTGGCTGAAGGTCCCGCGCGACGAATCCTGACCCGAAAGACGAACCTGACAGCCTTCGTCGAGAAGCGTGCCGAAGGCGAGCGCCTCGGCGGTGGTCCAGTCGATGCCGTCGCCGGTCTCGAACATTTTCGCTTTTGCCTGCAGCTGGCGCGCGATGGTGCGATGGACGTGGAAATCCGCCGGCACCGTGGAGATCGCGCGTCCGACTTCTTTCAGTTGCGCGACGCTGACCGCCGTTTCGCCGCGGCGATCGCCTTCCGGCGCCTGCGCAAAACCGGTCCAGCGCCCGTCCAGCCAATCGGCACGGTCGGGCAGGTGCGATTTCGCCGCTTCGAATTCTTCGTCCAGCTTCCTGTTGAAGGCGCCGACCATCGCCTTTATGTCGGCTTGGCCAAGCGTCCCTTCGGCCACCAGCCTCGCCGCGTACAGTTCCAAGGCGGTCGGATGCTCCTTGATGGCGCGATACATCAATGGCTGCGTGAACGCCGGCTCGTCGGTTTCGTTGTGGCCGAACCGGCGGTAGCAGAACATATCGATCACGACATCCTTGTGAAACAGCTGGCGGAACTCAGCCGCCAGCCGCGCGCAATGCACCACCGCTTCCGGATCGTCGCCGTTCACATGGAAGATGGGCGCCTGCACCATCAGCGCCACGTCGGAAGGATAAGGCGATGACCGCGCGTAAGCCGGGCTGGTGGTGAAGCCGATCTGGTTGTTGATGATGAAATGGATGGTGCCGCCGGTCTTGAATCCCTTGGTGCCGCTCATCGCGAAACATTCGGCGACGATGCCCTGCCCGGCGAAGGCCGCGTCGCCGTGCAGCAGAAGCGGCAGAACGCTTGAGCGCGTGCGCGTGTCGCCCAGCTGGTATTGCTTGGCGCGCACCTTGCCGAGCACCACGGGGTCTTCCGCTTCGAGGTGCGACGGATTTGCGGTGAGCGAAAGGTGCACGCCGACGCCGTCGAACTCGCGGTCGCTGGAAGCACCCAGGTGATATTTGACGTCGCCCGAGCCTTCGACATCGGATGGCTGCGCGCTGCCGCCCTGGAATTCGTGGAAGATCTGCCGGTACGGCTTGCCCATCACATTGGCGAGCACGTTCAGCCGCCCACGATGCGACATGCCGAGCACGATCTCCTTCACGCCCAGCTGGCCGCCGCGCTTGATGATCTGTTCCAGCGCCGGAACCATGGATTCGCCGCCATCGAGCCCGAACCGTTTGGTGCCGAGGAAGCGCACCGCGGCGAATTTCTCGAACCCCTCCGCCTCGATCAGCTTGTTGAGGATGGCGCGCTTGCCTTCGCGGGTGAAGGAAATCTCCTTGTCCGGTCCCTCGATGCGGCGCTGCAGCCAATCCTTCTGCTCCGGATCGTTGATGTGGATGAATTCGTATCCGATGCGCCCGCAATAGGTGCGCTTCAGGATGTTCACCATCTGCCGCGGCGTGGCGGTTTCGAGCCCCAGCACGCCATCGAGAAAGACCGGGCGGTCCAGGTCGGCATCGTGGAAGCCGTAGAAATTGGGATCGAGCTGCGCGAGCTGCGGCCGCGGATTGAGATGCAGCGGATCGAGATCGGCGGCCAGATGCCCGATCACCCGATACGCGCGCACCATGTGGATCGCGCGCACCGAATCTTTGGCGGCAGCGCGGGCGTCCGGAGTCGATAGATCGGTCTTGCGTGGCGGCCACAAGCCGGTGAGCGCGCCGATCAGCTCGCTGTCCGGCTGCGGAAGCGGTGTCCGCTGTCTCCCCAGTCCAGGTTGCGCACCCGATGGCCCTCTATCGCCGAGCTCTGCGAACCAGGCCGCCCAGGACGCATCCACTGAATCCGGGTTCTCCAGCCATTGCGCGTAGAGCGCCTCGATGAAGCTGGCGTTCGCGCCGAACAGAAACGAGGTCGCCTCCAGCACATCGTTGGAGGCCCTATTGATCCGGTTAGGAGATTCCTGGGTCATCTGAACCTATCGGGGCGCCGTCTCGCCGGTGGTGCGCAACGAGCCAAGGGGGCAGGCCTTTAACGCATTCCGCCTGCGAATGCACCCGCCACAGTGGCCGGATTCCGCGGCTTACTTGGCTAATATGGCGTCGATCGCCCCGATTTCGAAGCCATGGCTGGCTGACCTCATAAAACCATTTGGTAAGAGATGTCCCACCAATGTGGGCTCTTCAGGCGCCTTCTGGAGCGGCGACGCCCGGACGGCGGACAGGACTGGGGTGGCGGCAATGATCGGCTTGCAAGGTCAGCGCGAATTCGACTGGACGGAGCTGGACGCCGAAGGGCAATTCTCTCAAGTCGAAGAAGCCGAACATCCCGACCTGACAGCTTTCGTGGCCTACTGGAATGCGAAGCGCGACGGTCGCGCCATGCCGGGGCGAGGCGATCTCGCCCCGAGCGAGATGAAGGCCTATCTGCCGCGGCTGCACATTTACGATGTGATCGATGGCGGGCGCGATTTCCGCATCCGTCTGATGGGGACACGGCTCAGTTCAGGCTGGCGGCGAGACCCCACAGGCGCGCTGGTTTCGGAGCAGGAAGACAAAGGTTTTGCGCGGCGAGTTCCACGCATCTTGAACAAGGTGCTGAGCGCGCGCGCGCCGGTGCGCTTCACGGCGGAACACGCCGCCGCCGATCGCTTTCGTCACCAGCGGGTCGAGTGCGTCTGGCTGCCGCTTGGCCGGCAAGAGATCGAATCCATCATTGCGCAGACGATTTTCTCTGGCGTCAATCGGCTGGTCCGCGCCTAAGACGCCGGCTTCTCCACCAGGCGGATCTCGACCCGCTGAGCGCCGGTCGCGTCGACCTTGATCTTCCCGGTCGTCAGCGATGCGCGCACCAGGCGCTTCTCGTCAACGCCCGCCGCGACCAAGGCGCGCTCCACCGCCGCGATGCGAGGCTCGGCTTCGCCCGGCTTGTAGCCCGGCACGATTTTCGTCGCAGGGCCGGCGACCTCTACCATTTTGTCCTTGTGCCCATTCGCATCGGCGGCGGCACTCTTGATGATAGCCGCCCCGTCGGCGGTGATGCTGGTGCCAGCGCCGGCAAAGAACACGACATATGCCTCCGGCGCGGTGGACCGCATGGTGCCGCATGCCGTCAGCGCCAGACACAGCAGAAGAGTTGGCAAAGCGCGCATCGAGTCCCCCTTTACGCCCGATGATGAGCGTAAGCCGGCTCCAGCAAAAGGGGAATTTTCTGATGCAACCAGACATGCCGGGTCCGCACCCGTTATGGCTGCGACCGGTTCACCGTCCCTCGAGCAAGTCGCGCAAGGTGGTTCCGAGCGCCGCCGGGTTGGGCGAGACGCGAATGCCCGCCGATTTCATCGCGTCGATCTTCGACTGCGCGCCGCCCTTGCCGCCCGAAATGATGGCACCGGCATGGCCCATGCGGCGGCCGGGCGGGGCGGTGAGGCCGGCGATAAATCCGACGGTGGGCTTCTTCGTCCTGGAGCGCTTGAGGAAGTCGGCTGCATCCTCCTCAGCTGCGCCGCCAATCTCGCCGATCATGATCAGCGCCTCGGTTTTGGGATCGGCCAGGAAGAGTTCGAGCACGTCGATAAATTCCGTCCCCTTGACCGGATCGCCGCCGATTCCGACACAAGTGGTCTGGCCGAGCCCAACCGCCGTGGTCTGCCACACCGCCTCATAGGTGAGTGTGCCGGAGCGGGAGAGTATCCCCACCTTGCCGCGCTGGTGGATGTGTCCCGGCATGATGCCGATCTTGCACTCACCGGGGGTGATGACGCCCGGACAGTTGGGGCCGATGAGGCGCGAGCGCGAGCCGCACAGCGCGCGCTTCACCTTCACCATGTCGAGCACCGGAATACCTTCGGTGATGCAGACGATGAGCGGAATCTGCGCATCGATGGCTTCGAGAATGGCGTCGGCGGCGAACGGCGGCGGGACGTAAATCACGCTGGCATCGCAATCGGTCGCGGCCTTCGCCTCGCGCACTGTGTCGAACACCGGCAGGCCGAGATGCGCGGTGCCGCCTTTGCCGGGCGAGGTGCCGCCGACCATCTTGGTGCCGTACGCGATCGCCGCTTCCGAATGGAAGGTCCCCTGCCTCCCGGTGAAGCCTTGGCAAATCACGCGCGTGTTCTTGTCGACAAGGATAGACATCAGCGCACCGTCACTGCTGCGGACTCCGTACTGCCGCGACGATCTTCTGGGCGGCGTCGGCCAGATCGGAGCCGGAGACGATGGACAGGCCGGATTTGGCGAGTATCGCCTTCCCCTGCTCCACATTCGTGCCTTCGAGGCGCACTACCAGTGGAACCGACAGCGAGACTTCGTGCGCCGCCGCGATGATGCCTTCGGCGATGATGTCGCAGCGCATGATGCCGCCAAAGATGTTGACCAGAATGCCTTTCACGTTGGGGTCGGAGAGGATGATCTTGAATGCCGCCGTCACCTTTTCCTTGGAAGCCCCGCCGCCGACGTCGAGGAAGTTCGCCGGCTCCTCTCCATAAAGCTTGATGATGTCCATAGTTGCCATGGCGAGGCCGGCGCCGTTCACCATGCAGCCGATGGAACCGTCGAGCTTCACATAGGAGAGATCGTATTTCGCGGCCTCGCGCTCCATCGGATCTTCTTCGTCCGGGTCCCGCAGTTCGGCGATGTCCCTGTGGCGGAACAGCGCGTTGTCGTCGAAATTGATCTTGGCATCGAGGCAGACCACCTGGCCGTCTTTGGTCACCACCAGCGGATTGATCTCGAGCAGGCTCATGTCCTTGGCGAGGAAAGCGCCGTATAGAGTCTCGATCAGCGTGCCGCATTGCTTGGCCTGCTCGCCCTTGAGTCTAAGAGCAGTCGCGATCTCGAGGCCGACATACCTGCTGTAACCGGCGGCGGGATCGACTGTGAACGTCTGAATCTTGTCCGGCGTCTCTTTCGCCACCGCTTCGATGTCCATGCCGCCTTCGGTGGAGGCGATGAACGCGACCCGCGAGGCGGTGCGATCGACTAGCGCCGACAGATAAAGCTCGCGCGCGATGGCCGAGCCGTCCTCGATGTAAAGCCGGCGCACCACGCGACCGTGCGGACCGGTCTGGTGGGTGACCAGCGTCATGCCCAGCATGCGCTCCGCTTCTTTGCGCACCTCCTGCAGCGACTTCACCACCTTCACGCCTCCGCCCTTGCCGCGACCGCCGGCATGGATCTGTGCCTTCACGACCCACACTGGTCCGCCAAGCTGCTCGGCGGCGGCAACGGCTTCGTCCACGCTGAAAACCGCGATCCCGCGCGGCACCGGCGTGCCGAAGGCGCGAAGCACATCCTTCGCCTGGTATTCGTGGATGTTCATCGAAGCGCTCTGGGATGACGCGGAGCCCGAGCTTTAGAGCGGTTTGGCGGGGCTCACAATAGCCGGCGCGCGGGGATCCGAAACGCAAACGCGCCCCGCCCGAGGGGAGCGAGGCGCGCGCGGTTCGCGAGAGCGAAACTCAGTAGCCGCCGTCTCCGACGCCCCCGTCCCAGCTGACGCTGGAGACATCCACCGATCGCGAGCGCGCGATGCGGCGCGCGCACACTCTGGTGCGGTAGGAGAAGAACATGTCACCGGTTCCGTACTTGCGAAGGTTCGTCCGCTCCGTGCAGTCCTTGACCGGCATCGCCGGCGCGCACTTCACCATGCCGTTCTTGTAGTGCCACAGCGCCTCGCCGCGGCCGCAGGCCAGCACTTCGCCGTTGTCGTAGGTTCCCGCGATGCCCTGGTCGGTTTCAACCACGTCGCCAATGACCACCTTGACGGTCGAGCCTGCGATGCAGCGCGCCACTTCGCCTTCATAGCTGGTGTCGATCCAGGTCTCCGGCAGCATGTGGCTCGCGGGAAACTCGCGGCCCTCCGCGCTCACGCACATCGCATGGATCGCCTTGACGACGCTGCCCTCCTGCATCTCGCAGGTTTCTTCGGTCGAGACGGCCGCAGACTCGCCGCGGTTGACGTTGACGTTTTCCGCATAGCTGCCCGACGACGCGAAGCCCGAGGCTCCGGACGCGGCGCCGGCCACGGCGATGGAAATTGAGTTCGACTTCGCGATCACGATGTTCTTGTTAATGTTGATGTTTTTGTTGGCATTGATGTTTTTGTTGATATTGAGGTTCTTGTTGATGTTGATGTTCTTGTTGATGTTGATGTTCTTGTTGAAGTTCAGGATTTTCGTGATGTTGATGCCGCCGCCGTGGTGACAGCCGTGGCCCGTTCCGCCGGACCTCCATCCGCCGCCGCCCCCGAAACCGCCGGCGTTGCCCGGTGAGGTGGCAAGCACAGCGAAGCCAAGCGCCGCTGCGGCGAAGAACAAGACGGGCTTCGGGGTCATGTTACGCGCTCCTTGAATTTCCGATCATGCTAGTCACCGTCCTGGGCGGAGGAACCAAGAAAGTTGACAAAGCCTTAACGGTCGGCGCCTGCGGTTCAGGAAGCATGCCATCCATCCGGCCTTTTCGGCGCGAAGAGTTGACCCGGAATGAAACACCCAACTGAAATGGGGGCTGCCGTCGGGCGCGAAAGATGATCCCGATCTCGGACGACAATCCCGCCCGCCGCGCCGCGGTCGTCACGTGGAGCATCATCCTGCTGTGCATCGCAGTGTACCTGTGGGAGCGGTCGCTGGGGGGCGAACTGAATGCCGCGCTGAACGTGCTTGGTTTCGTGCCCGCGGCTTTTTTCTCACAGCAGTCGGCCGGGAGCGACGACATCGGCGTGCCGCCGTCGTTAACCGTCCTGACCTCGATGTTTCTGCACGGCGGTGTCCTGCACCTCGCCGGCAACATGCTTTATCTCTGGATCTTCGGGAACAACGTCGAGGATGCGCTGGGCCACATCCGCTTTGCGTTGTTCTACCTGCTCTGCGGTGCCGCGGCCGCGTTGACCATGGCGTACACCGATCCGGCTTCGCATTTTCCGATGATCGGCGCATCGGGGGCGATTTCCGGCACGCTCGCGGCCTATGTCCTGCTCTATCCGCGGGCGCGGATCACCGTCATCGTTCCTTTGGGGATCATCCCCTACCCGCTCACCATCAGCGCCATGTGGGTCGTGGGGTTCTGGTTTCTGATGCAGCTGATCAGTGCCGGCCTGGCCGATCCGGCCCGGCCGGGGACGGCGTGGTGGGCACACGTCGGCGGCTTCGCTGCCGGTCTGCTGCTGACGCCGATATTGAAATCCCGCGAAATGCCTCTGTTCGGGGAAGTCCGGCGCGGCCCTTGGGGCCGGTGAGGCGGGGGCCGAGACAGCTGCGTGTGGCACGGCGTCTGCTCTTCACCCGTCAGCACGGCATTGCGTTTCTCAATCTGGTTCAGGGCGAGACATTTTCAGGCGAAAGCATGGGCGGGCGGGCGATGAAGCATCGGAACAGTCATCTGCTGGTGGGATATTGGAGCCGCTTGCGAAAAGGCCGCGATGTCCCGGATCAGACCGACATCGACCCGCGCGCCATCAAACGAATCCTGTCCCACGTGTTCGTCCTGGAAGCGTCCGATCCCGCGCGTCCCATCTACCGCCTCGCCGGCACGTCGCACTGCGACCGGTATGGCGCCGAATTGAAAGGGACCGCCTTTCTTGCCCGCTGGGAAGTCCAGAGCCGCAGCGCGCTGAGCCTGCTCCTGCAGCAATCGTCCGCCACCCGGCAGCCGGTATGCATCTCGTCTCTGGCCGCAACCGAAGAGTGCGGCATGATCGAGATCGAAACGGTTCTGGCCCCGCTGACCTTCGGCGGGAACACGCCGACGCGCTTCATCGGAATGGCGCAAGCGTTGGGCGATCATTCGGCCCTGCTGGGAAAGCCGATCATGTTCGAGCGATTGGTGGCATCGCAATTCGTTCGCGAGAACGAGCCGCTGCTGCCGCCCGAGGTGCTGCCGCCTCCGCCGCCCCCGGCATTGCGCAGCCACGCCAAGGCGCCGCACCTGAAGCTCGTGGTCAGCCGCGACAAGCCGGCCACCGTTCACTTCGAAATGGACGCGATGATGCAGCGGATCATCGAAGCTCTGGAAATCGTCACCACACCGCGGCTTCGCGCCGTTTCGTGATCATTTCGGCGGGGGCGGCGTCGAAGGCTGCTGCGCCTGCGGCTGCGACGGCTGGTCGGGGTGATCGACCGGATCGTTGTGCAGAATGTCGGTGTTGAGCTGCAACTGACGCTGCTGCTCCTTAAGATATGGAATTTCGTAGCGTTCGATCTTCGACCGGTAGGTGTTGAAGGCGGCATCGTCTTCCGGCAGCCGTTTATCGCAGCGGGTCGGGGGTAAGTGCTGCTGTTCCTGGCACCACATGTCGAAGTTCAACTCTTGCACGTTGTACCGCGTGCCCTGGCCCGCTGAATCGCTGGGTGCCGGATTGAGTTGCGCGCGCGCCACCGTCGCAATGCCCGCTGCGGCAAGTCCGATCGTAACGAGGCGCAACATGTTCACCTGCCAATTGTAGCCGGAGAGGCAACGCGCGGAAAGCGCGGCGGTTCGATCCATTCGGGCTTGAGGTGGGGTGACACCGAAATACCACGCTTCGCTCACGCCGCAGCGCGCGCCGATTTCGCCTCGTCTTCCGCCACCCGAACGTGCAGCGGCGTCATGGCCGGCTTGCTCAGAATCATGTCTGAGGCCCTCTCTGCGATCATGATGGTCGGCGCATTGGTATTGCCGGAAACTAACGATGGCATGACCGACGCGTCCACAATGCGCAGAGCTTCCACGCCATACACCTTCAACTGCGGGTCGACGACTGCGTCGGCGTCCCTTCCCATTTTGGCGCTGCCGACGGGATGGTAGATGGTTTCCGCCGTTCGGCGGACGAACGCGTCGATCTGGTCGTCCCGCATGATGTGAGCACCTGGCATGAGCTCGGGGCCGCGATACGGATCGAAAGCGGCTTGCGCGAAGACCTCGCGCGCCAGCTTCACGCCCTCCCGTAACGCGCGGCGATCCTCTTCGGCTTCCAGATAGTTCGGCTGAATGAGCGGCGCGGCAAGCGGATCGGCCGATTTCAGCGAGATGTATCCGCGGCTCTCCGGCCGCAATTGGCACACATGCGCCATGTAGCCGTGCCGATCCGCTTTGCGGCGGGTGTGATCGAACATCAGCGCCGCGATGAAATGGAATTGCAGATCCGGCGTCTCCAAATCCGGACGGCTCTTCAGGAAGGCGCCGGATTCCAATCCCTGACCCGCCGCCAGCCCGTTGCCGAACAGAAGATATTGCAGACCGGTTTTGGCGGCGCTCAGCGGCTTGGTCTGGCTATAGAGCGTGATCGGCTGGGTGCATTCATACTGGACGGAGCAGTCCAGATGATCCTGAAGATTTTGCCCAACCCCTTTCAGATCCGCGATCACGGGAATGTCGAAGCGTTGCAAAATCTCGGGATTGCCGATGCCGGACAGCAGCAGGACCGGCGGCGTGTTCACCGCGCCACCCGACAGCAGGACCTCACAACGGGCGCGCGCCTCGATCCGCTGCTTCTTCTGCAGATATTCGACTCCCACGGCACGGTTGTTCTCAATAAGGATGCGCGTGACATGGGCGTGACTTTCGATCGTGAGATTCGG
Source organism: Alphaproteobacteria bacterium UBA6038 (assembly GCA_002429315.1). Lineage (GTDB taxonomy): Bacteria > Pseudomonadota > Alphaproteobacteria > Micropepsales > Micropepsaceae > Rhizomicrobium. The sequence continues at coordinate 12,495 of DIZC01000050.1, read as the reverse complement.
CCGCAACAAGATAGGACGCAGGTACGCCGCCGCCGCACTCCAGCGCCGGCCGTTCCGGATCGTCAGCTGATAGGGCCCGAAGCCCTCCTGCGCATAGCCGTTGAAATCCCTGGTGTACGGATGTCCGGCATCGGTCCCCGCCTGCACGAACGTGCGAAACAGCGGATTGCTGGAGCGGCCGTTGGAGACATGCAGCGGCCCGCCGCCGCTGTGAAAGTCGTTTGCCCCGTTTTCATTGGCTTCCGCGCGTTTGAAATAGGGCAGAACGTCGGCAAACGACCAGCCTTCGCAACCCATCTGCCGCCAACGGTCGTAGTCGCGCGCGTGGCCGCGGATATAGATCATGCCGTTGATCGAGGACGATCCGCCCCAGCCGCGGCCGCGCGGCCAATACAATCGCCGGCCGTTCAGATGCAGCTGGCCTTCGGTCTCGTAGTACCAGTTGAACTTGTTCTTTTTGCCGAGCAGTGCCGGAATGCCGGCCGGCATGTGGATCATCAGGGATTTGTCCGGCCCGCCCGCTTCAATCAGCAGCACCTGAATGTTGGGATCGGCTGACAAGCGGTTGGCCAGCACACAGCCCGCGCTCCCGGCCCCCACGATGATGTAGTCGTACGCTTTCATTCGACACCTGTGCCTTGCCGCGCACAGCCTATCAGGAGAGCGGGCGCTTTGCAGGACTTACTGCGTCGCCGGAGCAGGCTGGGCCGCAGGCGGAGGTAAAGTGGCCAGATCGCGCTCCAGCTGCGCCAAGGTATAGGTCAGGGACTGCCGGCACAGGCGTGAGGCGCGCCGCAGCGCGTCCGAGCGGGCGTTGGTGATCCAGCAATCGTAATCCGCCTGGGCACGCGCGGCGTGTTCTGGCGTCTTGTCGCGGCCCTGATCCAGATCGCGCAGGAGCTGCAGGCGCAGGCTTTCCGATTCCGGCAATGCGCTGTCCGGGGGCTCAGGCAAAATCTCCTCGCCCTGGGCGGTGGCGAGGGCTTTTTCCGCGTAGGCATTTGCCACGTCTGCCACGTCGGCGCTCATGCTGCCCAAGGAAATGGAGCTTGCCGCATCGAAAGGCGTGCCGCTGCTCGGCGCCCCAACCGCGCCGAAGGAATGGGCCAGCAGGGCGTAATCCTTGAACAAAGCCTGCGAAAACGGGCCACCCAGCGGCCGTGCCTGATCGAGTTGGCTTAAGGCCGTGGTGCCGACGCAGCCCATCAGGATGGGACCGAGAACCCCGCCCAGAAGAGAGGATGTGTACCAAGGGCGGCGGTTAACCATTTCTCATCTCCGATGGAAGGCCGCCGGGAAGCTTTGGCGGTTCGCAGGGGCAGGCTCTATAGCGCGCCCGGCAATCCGGGTTAAGCGGGCGGGGAGCCGCATCAGCTTAATCGGTCATCCGCCTCGTAAACCATCTGTTGACCCTCTTGCCCGTACAAATGAGCGTGGAGAGAAGCGGGAACCGGGTGACCGGGCTGGCGGCAGTATGACACTCGATCGGGAGGCGCTGGTCGCCAAGGCGCGGGAGGAGCGTCGGCGGTACCGTCGCGTGCCGGTGGACTTCAAAGGCCGCTTGTTCGTCCCTGGCGAAGAGCGGGAAGCCGCCTGCACGATTACCGACATGTCCCCCGGCGGCGCCCAGATCGCGTGCGAAGTCATTCCCGAGGCGCAGACCGCCGTGGTCATCTACATCGACGGCTTCGGACGTTTCGAAGGCGTCGTCGCCCGTCCGCCCAAGGGCGAGTGGAGCGAAGGCAAGTTCGGCGTGAAGTTCAACTGCACGGCGATGAAGCGCGAGCGCGTAGCCGAACAGCTCACGCTCTATTTGAACAGTGGCTCGATCGATCAGAGCGCGCTGCGCCGGCATGACCGCTCGCCGACGAAGGGTCTCGCGCGCTTCACGCGCGCCAATGGCGATGTGGTGAGTTGCGAAGTCCTCGATCTTTCGTTGGGCGGCGTGTCACTGACCACGGAGGTGCGTCCCCCCATCGGCGAAGTCGTCCTGATCGGGCAAATGGCCGGCCGCGTCGCACGCCACCACGAAACCGGAATCGCCATCGAGTTCGTAACGCCGGCACCGGATAAATCCGCCGCCGAGCAACAGGCTTCCAAGGCCAGCGCGCTGCGGTAATCCCTAGTTTTTCGACTCGACCGCTTGCGGCAGCCCGAGCGCCGCGCGGGCCTTCATATAGTGGCTGTCCTTCACGTGCTTCGAGACCAGCCGGATCGCCATCGCGAGCACCGCGGCATCGTCGGTGAAGCCGAACCCGGCAATGAAGTCCGGAATGGCATCGAACGGGATCACGAAATAGGCAAGCGCGCCGATCAGCACGCCTTTCACCCGGGCGGGCGTCAGCGGATCGATGGCGCAGAAATACGCGGCGGCCAGATCTTCCGCGAAGGGAATGCGGCCGGCAACGTTCAGCAGCTTGCGCCAGAAATCCTTCTCGACGAGGCGGCTGCTGCGCGCCCGCTCGGCAACAAGGCGCGCGAAAGTCGCGGCGGTGGAATCGGAACGCGGCACCATCGGCGCTAGTATCGCGCAGGAACATCGCGTCGCGAAAGGGGCAGCCATGGAGTTCGGACAGATGCTGGCGGTGCAGCCGTTCCCGCGGCTGATGGGCGTCGAAGTGATCGAAGCGACCAAGACGCTCGTCCGCGGCCGCCTCCACGTCCGGCCGGAGCTCTGCACCGCATCCCACATCATGCATGGGGGCGCCATCATGGCGTTTGCCGACACGCTCGGCGCCACCGGTGCGTTCCTCAACCTTCCGGAAGGCGCGTTGACCACCACCATCGAAAGCAAGACCAACTTCATTTCGCCGGTGCCGGAAGGCACGGCCGTACTGGCGGAGTCCACACCCATTCACATCGGCCGGCGCAGTTCGGTATGGCAGACGCGGATCACCCGCGAGGACGGCAAGCTCGTGGCGCTCGTGACGCAAACGCAGATGGTGTTGACCTGACGGGCAGCTTTTCTTGCCCGCAACCGCAGTCTAAGACGGGCGCTGAAGCTATCCGAGGGTCTTTCATGGAACTTAATTCATCGGTTTCCGCCGTCATCACCGGCGGCGCATCCGGCTTGGGCGAAGCCACCGCGCGCGCGCTGGCCAAATGCGGAGTCAAGATCGCCCTCTTCGACCTGCAGAAGGATAAGGGGGAACGCGTCGCCTCCGAGATCGGCGGCGTATTCTGCGAGGTCAACGTCACCAACGACGACAGCGTCGCCGAAGGTTTCAGGAGGGCGCGCACCGCCAACGGTCAGGAGCGGATTCTGGTCAACTGCGCCGGCACCGGCAACGCGGCAAAGACGGCTTCGCGCGACAGGAAGACCGGTGAGATCCGGTATTTCCACGCGAAGGATTTCGATCGCATCATTCAGATCAATCTGGTCGGCACCTTCCGCTGCATCGCCATGAGCGCGGCCGGCATGTTGACGCTCGACCCGCTGGCCGGCGGAGAGCGCGGCGCCATCGTCAACACCGCTTCGGTGGCGGCCCAGGACGGCCAGATCGGCCAGGCGGGCTATACCGCCTCGAAAGCCGGAATCAACGGGCTGACCCTGGTGGTCGCGCGCGATCTCGCGCAGGAGGGCATTCGCTGCAACACGATCATGCCGGGGCTGTTCGACACGCCCTTGCTGCAAGGCGCGCCGGAGCCGGTGAAGCAGGCGCTGGCGGCGCAGGTGCCGTTCCCCCCGCGGCTCGGCAGCCCGCCGGAATATGCGTCGCTTGCGCTCGAGATGATCCGCAACGGTTATTTCAATGGCGAATGCGTCCGGCTCGACGGCTCGATTCGAATGGCGCCACGCTGATCGGACGATGTCGGAGATCGCCACCTGGCACGATTACTTCGTCACGGTCGCGCAGGTCAGCGCCACTCTGGCGGGACTACTGTTCGTCGGAGTCACGATCAGTCTCAATCACATGCTGCAAGGCCGGGGTTATCTCTACCGCGCCTGGGCGGCGTTGTTCCTGCAGTTCGAAGCGCTGCTGATCGGATTGTTCTCGTTGATTCCATCGCAACCCTTGCGATGGCTGGGCGCGGAATATATTGTGACCGGTTGCGCAATTCTCGCCGCGATTCGCGTGTTCGGGCACTTCTTTCCTGACAATGGCCGTTCTGCGGTGCTCGGCTCCAAGGGCGCGCGGATCGTGCGCGAGACGTTGACGCACGTGGCCACGCTGTTGCCCGCGGTCAGCGGCGTGCTGCTCGTGCTCGGCCGGACACAGGCGCTGATCTGGTTGATCCCTTCCGAGGTGATTTGCCTCTATCTCTCGTTCGGCAATGCCTGGGTGTTCGCGGTAGAGATTCCACGCCGCCTTGCCCAAACCAATCCGGCGCCGGTGTCGCCGCACGACGCGTCCCGCTCCGGCGAATAGGCCGTTCCACATCAGGCGCCCGGCCGAGCTCGCGGAGGTGCTGGCGCCTTATTTCTTCTCGACCGCTTCCGCTGCGGCGATCACCTTGTCCTGCGTGCGCAGTTCGAAGTCGCTCGCGTCATGGCGTTCCAGCAATTGGCCCGCGGGATCGCCGAAGGGACGGTTGACCATGCGCCCGCGCTTCACCGCGGGGCGCGCGTTGAAGGCTTCCGCCCAGCGCAGCACATGCGTGTATTCGTGCGCCGACAGGAACGTGGCTGAATCGCCGTAGGCGCCGCCGCGCGCCACATTGCCGTACCATGGGCAGATCGCCATGTCGGCGATGGAATATTCGTCGCCCACCATCCACTCGTGATCGGCGAGATGCCGGTTCAGCACATCGAGCTGGCGCTTCACTTCCATCGCGTAGCGGTCGATCGCGTATTCGATCTTCGTCGGCGCATACACGTAGAAATGCCCGAAGCCACCACCCAAATATGGCGCCGAGCCCATCTGCCAGAATAGCCAGTTGAGCGCCTCTGCGCGCTTGTGATGCTCCCTCGGCAGGAAGGCGTCGAACTTCTCCGCGAGGTAAAGCAGGATCGAGCCGGATTCGAACACCCGCGTCGGCGGATTGGTGGAGCGGTCGAGCAAGGCGGGAATCTTCGAATTCGGGTTGATGGCCACAAAGCCCGAACCGAACTGGTCGCCTTGGCCGATGTTGATCAGCCAGGCGTCGTACTCCGCGCCACTGTGACCGGCCGCCAGCAGCTCCTCGAACATCACCGTCACCTTCACGCCGTTTGGCGTCCCCAGCGAATAGAGCTGGAAGGGGTGCTTGCCGACCGGTAGTTCCTTGTCGTGCGTTGGCCCGGCGATGGGGCGGTTGATATTGGCGAACCGGCCGCCAGATTGCTTGTCCCAGGTCCAGACTTTGGGCGGGGTGTACTCGGAGTTCGCAGTGGTGTCGGTCATGGGTCCCACTCTGGCAATAGGGTTCCGGTGGAATGCTAGCATGCACCCGGTCAGAACCGCTTTTCCATTTTCGTTTGAACACTAATGCGCGGCAAGTTCGCGAATCTGGCTGTTGGCGAGCGTCAGCTTGGCCATTGAGAGATCGCCGCCGCGCTCCAATTCCTCGAGGAAGCTCTTGGTCCGCGCCAGCGGGTCGGCGTGGCGCTCCGCCCAGGCGTGCGCTGCCATGGCGCCGTCGGTCCGCGTGCGTCCCGCGGGGCCGTGCGCGACATCCTCGAGTGCCTGGGCGGCGAGCGCGCGCTGGCTGGCGAAGAGGTCGTCGACGACCCGCCGGATGGCGAGGCGGTCCCAGTGCTCGCCTGCGCCGATTCGGGAAGCAAGACCGCGGAGGCGGTCTAGCCCGATGAGGGCGCCGATCGCGAAATAGGCGCCCGCCACCAGGTCGACATCGAGATCGCGCGCATGCGCCAGCTGAGCAATTTCGGGCGCCGTGCTCCACAACGGCAGCGCCGCCACGTCATGGGCCAAATCCTCCGGCACGCCGGCCTCCAGGAACGTCTTGATGCGGCCCATGGTGTCCTGCATTTCGTAATCCGACACCAAGGAGGAATAGGTGCCGCGCAAGGCCTCCACGCCGGCGCGATAGCGCGCGACAATTGCGGCAAGATCGGCATTGGTCGGCACATTGCTCAGGAACCACAGGCCGAGACGGCGCAACAACTCGGCAATATCGGCATACATGCCGGTCTGAACGGCGGCCGACACGCGGCCGTCGAGCGCATCAATCCGGGATTTCAGCGCATCGAGGCTGAAGGACCCTTCGGCGACGGCAAAGGCGCGCGCCACCCGCGCCGCAGGGGCGCTCGACACCTCCTTCATGCGATGAACGAAGACCGGCCCGGCGAGATTGACGATACGGTTCGAAATGACGGTGGAAATGATCTCCCGCCTCAGGCGATGGCGCGGGAGTTCGCCGGAAAACCGCTCCGCTGCCGCGCGAGGATAGTAGTTCGCCAGCGCCGAAGCGAAGTAGCGATCGTCGGGAAGGTCGCTGGCGAGCAGTTCGGCGTCGAGATCGAGCTTCGCGTAGGCGAGCAGCACAGCAAGTTCCGGCCGGGTCAGCCCCGTTCCCTGCTGGCCTCGCCGGCGCAAGGCTGCGTCGTCGGGCAGAAACTCGACGGTGCGATCCAGTCGGCCGCGGCGCTCCAGATCGCGAATGAAGCGGCCCTGCGCATCAAGATCGCCCGCGCCGCGATACTGGGCGACCGATAAGGCCAGCGTCTGATCGTAATTGTCCTTCAGCACGTGCGCCGCGACATTGTCCGTCATGCTTTCCAGCAGACGATCGCGCTCCTCGAACGACAACTCCCCCCGCCGCAGCGGTCCGCTCATCAGGATCTTCAGATTGACCTCGTGATCGGAGGTGTCGACGCCGGCGGAATTGTCGATCGCGTCGGTGTTGATGCGGCCGCCCTTCAGTGCGTATTCAATGCGGCCGAGTTGGGTCACTCCGAGATTGGCGCCCTCGCCGATCACCTTGGCGCGCACCTCCGCCCCGTTCACGCGGATGGCATCGTTGGCGCGGTCGCCCACTTCGAAATTGTTCTGGCCGGCGGCCTTGATGAAGGTGCCGATGCCGCCGAACCACAAGAGGTCGACCTCCGCCTTCAGCAGCGCCTTCATCACCTCGGCCGGCGAGGCTTTCGGCCCGGCGAGGCCGGTCAGTTTTTGCAGTTGCGGCGAAATCGGAATTTCCTTCAGGCTGCGCGCATACACCCCGCCACCCGCAGAAATCAGCGACTTGTCGTAGTCTTCCCAGCTCGAGCGCGGCAGATCGAACATCCGCTGGCGCTCGGCCCAGGTTTTTTCGGGATCGGGATCCGGATCGAGAAAGATGTGGCGATGGTCGAAGGCGGCGACGAGTTTCGTCACTCTCGACAGCAGCATGCCGTTGCCGAATACATCGCCGGACATGTCGCCGATGCCGATGCAGGTGAACGGCTCGCTCTGGACGTCGCGGTGCATCTCGCGGAAATGCCGCGTCACCGCCTCCCACACGCCCTTGGCGGTGATGCCCATTTTCTTATGGTCGTAGCCGTGGCTGCCCCCACTGGCGAACGCATCGCCCAGCCAAAAGCCACGCGATTCCGCGATGCCATTGGCAATGTCGGAGAACGTCGCGGTGCCCTTGTCCGCCGCCACCACCAGGTACGGATCGTCATCATCGTGACGCACGACGCCTGGGGGCGGAATCAGCGCCCCGTCGGGGCCGATATTGTCGGTCAGGTCGAGCAGCGCGTTGATGAAGGTCTTGTAGGCGGAGATCGCGGCCGCCTGAACTTCTTCGCGGGTCGCATTGACCGGCAGCCGCTTGGGATAGAAGCCGCCCTTCGCGCCCACTGGCACGATGACCGCATTCTTCACCTGCTGCGCTTTCACCAGCCCGAGCACTTCGGTGCGGAAGTCTTCGCGGCGATCGGACCAGCGAATGCCGCCGCGGGCCACCTTGCCGAAGCGCAGATGGACGCCTTCCACCTGCGGCGAATAGACGAAAATTTCGTACAGCGGCCGCGGCGCCGGAAGTTCCTCGAGTTTCTGGGAATCGAGTTTGATGGCGAGATAGGGATTTCGCGCGCCGTTCCGGTCGCGCTGAAAGAAATTCGTGCGCAGTGAGCATTCGATCACGTTGCGCAGGCGGCGGATGATACGATCGTCGTCTAGGCTCGGCACGTCGTTCAGCGCCGCGTCGATGCGCGTATGAATCGTTTTCTCGCGCTGCTCGCGCTTCTCTACATCCGCCGAATGGCGGGCGTGGAACAGCTCGATGAGCAGGCCGGCGATGTCCGGATTTCGCGCCAGCGCCTGCTCGATGTAATCCTGACTGAAGGCGAAGCCGGCCTGGCGCACGTACTTGGCTGCCGCGCGCAGGATATTCACGGTGTTCCAGTCGAGCCGCGCGGCGACGGTCAGGCGATTGAACCCGTCGTTTTCCGCTTCGTCCGCGACGACCGCTTCGAACGCTGGCTCCAGCCGCTCCTTGATGTCGTCCAGATCGGCGCCCGCACCGTCGGCCCGCTCCATTGCGAAATCGAGAACGGCGGCTTCGCCCTTCCAGCCTTCCCCGGAGTTCAGCGTGAGCGGGTAGCTGTCTTCCGCGATGACGCGAAAACCGAGATTTTCGAACACCGGCAGCGATGCCGAAAGCGGCAGCATGCCGCCAAGTACGTAGATCTTCAGCCGCAACGCGTCGTGCGCGTCGTCCGGCATGCGATAGGCGCGCGTTTTGATGCCGGCACCGCGCTGTGAAAGGCGCTCGAGTTCGTCGAGGTCGCGGACCGCCTCTTCCGGCGAAAAGGCATCGCGGTAGCGCGCCGGAAAGGCGTTCCGCTGCCGCGTGAACAGACCAGTGCCTCTCGCTTCGCCATGGGCGCGCAGAAGCGCTGTGGCGAAGCCGTCCTCCCAGGTGCGAATCGCCGCGGCGATTTCCCGCTCCAGGGCACGCACGTCCACGCGTGGCCGCGGCCCTTCGTTGCGGGCGATAATGTAATGCACCCGCGCCAGGACCGACTCGTCGATGGTCGGATGCGCCGCGGAGATCCGTCCGTTATACGCGCGGGCGACGATCGCCTGGATGTTCTCACGGGCGTGCGTGTCGTACCGGTCGCGCGGCACATAGACGAGCAGCGACACGAAGCGGTCAAAGCGGTCGCAGCGGTCGAATACGCGCACCTTCGGCCGCTCGCCCAGTCTCAGGATGCCAAGTGCTGTGTCGAACAGTTCGTCTTCGCTGATCTGGAAGATTTCGTCGCGCGGGAAGGAATCGAGAATGTGCGCTAGCGCCTTGCCGTCGTGGCTGTTGGGCGGGAACCCCGCGCGCTCACGCACGCGCTGAACCTTCAGTCGCAACAGCGGAATATCGGCCGGCCTGCGGCTGTAGGCCCCCGACGTGAACAGTCCGACGAAGCGGCGCTCGCCGGTGAGTTGGCCGCTCGCATCGAACATCTTCACGCCCACATAATCCATGTGGACGCGGCGATGAACGACAGAGCGCTCGTTCGACTTGGTGATGATCAGCGGCTCGGGCTGCATGAGAAAGCCGCGGACTTCCGCCGTGAGCTCGCCACGGTGCTCGCCGCGGCGAATGACGCGCGTCTCCAGATCGGACAGCACGCCGAGACCGGACTCCGGCACCGCCGTCAGCGCCCCGCCGCCCGCTTCCGAATAGACGTAATCCCGCGCACCCAGGAAGGTGAAGTGATTGGCGGCGAGCCATTCGAGAAACGCGACGCTTTCCCCGACGATCTCGGGGCCGACGTGCGGCGGGCGCGCCTTCAGAGCAGCTACCGTGTCGTTCAGATGCGCGAGCATCTTCTGCCAATCGCGCACCGCGAGCTTCACCTGGGCGAACACCCGCGCCGCGCCGGCCGCCAGCGCCGCACGGCGCTCCTCGTTGGGCAGAGCATCGAGCGCGAGTACGATGACGCTTTCCCGCAAGGCTGAGCCGGAACCGGAGCGCCGCCCTTCCGCGTCGCGCCGGGCGGACATGATCGGATGAAACAGCGCGTCGAACTTCACGCCCTGTGCACTCAGCTCGGCAACAAGCGAATCGAACAGGAACGGCATGTCGTCGTTGACGCCCACGAAGATCGCTTCGTTACGCTCGTCCGTTTCGCGTTGCGCGCGGAAGGGAAACACCTCCACCAGCGTTCCGCCCGGCTTGCGTCTTGTGGTCCTCTCGAAGATCAGTTCTGCCAGCGCGACAAGCGATTCCGGCGCGTAGCGGGTGATGTCTTCGGGTGGCGCGCCGCGAAACAGTGTGGCAAAGAAGGTCTTCAGCCCGGAAGCGGCGGCCTCGGCGGGCAGCAGGGACTCAGCGGCATGAATGCGCTCGAGCGCCAGATCGTCTTCATTGGGCGGGCGCGGGGATTTGCTGCCTTGGCGTTTGAGCGCGGTGTCGACGGTCATGGCTCTCTGGCGTGGGAAAAGCCCAAATCGGGCGCGAACCTATCCCTCGCCGCAAAGGCCGGAAAGGGCCAATCGGGACTGCGCAACATCGGGCGGGTCCGCGGTAGCTTCGCTGCAATTTAACTGCGTCGATCACACGTCCTTGTGCCGGTTCAGTCTTCATTAGCAATTTGTCAACCATTATGGCCACACTGATGAAGATGGGCGAAACCCTCCTCGAGCCATAGATGGCAGCCTCGCGCCGCAGCATGGGCGTCTATCAGCCGCGCTCGCGGAAAGCCGCGTTCGCCGACGCGCTGGCTGACGCGCGGCGCACGGTTGCGCGGGCACTCAAGATCGCGCTGCTGCGGGGCGCCGGCGGCCTTGTGTTTCTGGCCTCCTGCGCGGGGCTCGTGGCGCTCGCCACCTACAGCCCTGGGGACGCGAGCCTCGACAATGCCACGGCGCGCGACCCTTCGAACTGGCTCGGCGGCTTTGGCGCCACGGCGGCCGATCTCCTGCTGCAGACGTTCGGGATCGCGGCGCTCGCGTTCCTGGCCCCACCCGCCATCTGGGGGGCGCGCGCCCTGTCCGGCCGCTCGGTGACCTATCCCATCTGGCGTGCGGCCGCATGGCCGATTTCCACCGTGTTCGTGGCGGGCGGACTTGGCATTCTGCCGCGCCTGGAAGCGCTGCCCGCAGGCACCGGCGGCCTGCTCGGGCTGGCCATCGCCGGCCTCTCGCGCCACGCGGCCCTGTCCTACCATCAGGCGGAGCTTGCGTTCGCGCTTCCGGTGCTGTTGCTGGCGGCCGGATTGCCGCTCGCGTTCCTCTCCACCGGACTGAGGTTCATGCCGCTGTGGCGCGGCGTGGTGAACGTTCCGGCGTTCTTCCTCTGGCTCGGCGGCCGTCTGCCGCCGCTGCGCGCGCGCGACGACATCGAAGACGATTTCGAAGAGGTGGAATCGGAGGACGAAGGCTTTGACGACAAGGCCGATCCTTACGGGCTGTCGATCCGGCCCGAGCCGGTTGCGGCCACCACGCGCGCCGACGAGCGTCGGCGCGAAATCCGCGTGAAGCGCGAGGAGCGCAAAGCCGCCAAAGCCCCGAAATCGGCCCGCCAGCCCGCGCTCAACCTCGGCACCAGCGAATACCAATTGCCGCCGCTGGGCCTGCTGGCCGAGCCGGTGCAAATGCACGATGGCACGACCCTCTCCGACGAGGCGTTGGAGGAGAACGCCCGCATGCTGGAAGCGGTGCTGGCCGATTTCGGCGTCAAGGGCCGCATCATGGCGGTGCGCCCCGGCCCGGTGGTGACGCTCTACGAGTTCGAGCCGGCGGCCGGCGTCAAATCCTCGCGGGTCGTTTCGCTGTCCGATGACGTGGCGCGCTCCATGTCGGCGGTGGCGGCGCGCATCGCCGTGATCCCCGGCCGCAACGTCATCGGCATCGAGCTGCCCAACCAGCACCGCGAAACCGTGTACCTGCGCGAGCTGCTCGGCAGCAGCGAGTACGAAAAGGCCCGCGCGCCGCTGATCCTGGCGCTGGGCAAGACCATCGGCGGCGATTCGGTGATGGCCGATCTCGCCAAGATGCCCCATTTGCTCATCGCCGGCACCACCGGCTCGGGCAAGTCGGTGGCGCTCAACACCATGATCCTGTCGCTCTTGTACCGCTGCCCGCCGGATCAGACCAAGCTCATCCTCATCGACCCCAAGATGCTGGAGCTGTCGTCCTACGAAGGCATTCCGCACTTGCTGTCGCCGGTCGTCACCGAGCCGAAGAAGGCGGTGGTGGCGCTCAAATGGGCGGTGCGCGAGATGGAAGAGCGCTACCGCAAGATGAGCAAGCTCGGCGTGCGCGGCGTCGAGGCCTTCAACGAGCGCGTGCGCAAAGCGCGCGACAAGGGCGAGCAGCTCAAGCGCACGGTGCAGACCGGCTTCGACCGCGAGACCGGCAAGCCGATCTACGAAGACGAAATGCTCGAGCTCGAGCCCATGCCGTACATCGTGCTGGTGGTCGACGAGGTGGCCGACCTGATGATGATCTCCGGCAAGGAGATCGAGGGCGCGGTGCAGCGGCTGGCGCAGATGGCGCGCGCCGCCGGCATCCACCTCATCGCCGCCACCCAGCGGCCGAGCGTCGACGTCATCACCGGCACCATCAAGGCCAACTTCCCCACCCGCATCTCCTTCCAGGTGACCAGCAAGATCGACAGCCGCACCAT
>DIZC01000118.1:16168-21784 GCA_002429315.1 Alphaproteobacteria bacterium UBA6038 | reverse complement strand
CCCCCCCCCCCGGCCCCGCCGCGCCCCCCCCCCCGGGGGCGGGCCCCCCCCCCCCCGCGCCCCGCCGGCCTTGAGCGCCGCACTGCGCGAGAGTTGCGCGGAGATTGCCGCGGCGGCTTTGGGCAGCTCGGCGGTCTTGGTCTGCGCCTCGGCGCCCTTCTGCTTGGCGAGCAGCGCCTGTTGCGCTTTTTCCTTCGCCATTTGGGGCCCGGCGACGAAATACTGCCAGCCGAAGATCACCGCGGCACAGAGCAGGATGGCGAGGAACAGGTTGCGGTTGTTATCCATGGCTACTCTGTCGCGGTGGAGGTACGGGATCGAAGCCCGACGCGCCGCCGAGCCATTTGACCGGATGGCAGCGCAGCAGGCGCCGTCCGGCCAGCCAGGCGCCCTTCACCGGACCGTGCAGTGTCAAGGCGTCCACGGCGTACTCCGAGCAGGTCGGCATGAAGCGGCAAGCTGGCGGGAAGATCGGCGAAATGCACCATCGATAAATCCGGATCGGCGCCAGCAGGAGGGCAATGCTCACCCGGCGCAACAGGTTTCTCATGCAGTCAAGACTCTTCGGCGCCGGCGAGTTTCTGGCGCGCGGCTTTCAATGAAACGGCGAGATCCTCCAACAGATCGGCGAACGGCCGCGTCAGCGTGCCGGCCCGCGCGACCAGAACATAGTCATTGCCCGGCAGGCCATAAAGAGGAAGCAGCGCCGCGGCCGCCGCCCGAAGCCGCCGCCTGGCCCGGTTGCGTTCCACCGCGCCGCCGATTTTCTTGGTGGCGGTAAAGCCGACGCGAACCGCGCTCGGGTTGGCGAAGTCCCCGGGTGTCGCCGCAGCCTCGAGGGTCACACCGGGCGAGACTCGCCGGATGCCGCGGGCGCAGCGCAGGAAATCCGGCCGGTGCCTCAGCCGCTCCACTTTCGCCATTGTCGGTGGGGATTCCGTCGTGCGCGTCAGGCCGACAGCTTCTTGCGGCCGCTCGCCCGCCTGCGGGCAATCACCTTGCGGCCTCCGGCGGTGGCCATGCGGGCGCGGAAGCCATGTCGGCGCTTTCTCACGAGCCGGCTCGGCTGATAGGTGCGCTTCATGGCGAATTCTCCTGCTTTTCCGGCCTTTTGCGGGAGCGGGGGTTCTAATGAGCGGCCGATTTGCTGTCAACGGCGCCTATGGCGGGTCGGGCCAATTGTGGATTTGTCCGGTTTGGCCACTATGGCCCCATGGCGGGTGTTCCGAACAAGGGCTGGACGAGATTTCTCCCGCTTGGGCTGCTGTTGGCGGGGCTTGCCGCCTTCTTCGCCCTTGGACTGCAGCATGAGGTGACGCTCGCCGCGCTGAAGGCGCATCGCGCATCGCTGAATGCTTACGTCCAGGCCCACCCGGTCGAGGCCGCAGCGCTGTTTGCCGCCGCCTATGTCGGCATTGTTGCCTGCTCAATTCCTGCGGGCACGCCGATGACCCTCGCGGCTGGGTTCCTGTTCGGCATCTGGGAGGGTGCCGCGCTGGTGGTGGTTTCCGCGACGGTCGGCGCCACGGCGATTTTCCTCGCGGCGAAGACGGCGCTTGCGCCGTTTCTCGCCACCCGCGGGGGTGCCACCGCGCGAAAAATGGAGCACGGCATCCGCCGCAACGCCTTGTTCTATGTGCTGTTCACCCGGCTTGTTCCGGTGTTTCCGTTCTTTCTGGTGAACATCGCGGCAGGACTTTTGGGTGTCGCCACGCGCACCTACGTGCTTGCGACATTCCTCGGTATTATTCCTGGAACGCTCGTCTATGCCGGTCTCGGCAGCGGACTTGGAAAACTGTTCGACGAAGGTGCGGAGCCGGACCTGCGGCTCATCTTCCGGCCGGAGATTCTGTATCCGCTCCTTGGCTTGGCGGCACTGGCGATCCTGCCGGTGATCTGGCGCAGCGTTCGCCAACGGCGGGCCGCGTGACGCAGCCATTGACATGCGATCTCTGCGTCATTGGCGCGGGATCGGGCGGCTTGAGCGTGGCGGCAGGCGCCGCACAGCTTGGCCGCAAGGTGGTGCTCATCGAGAAGGGCGAGATGGGCGGCGATTGCCTGAACACCGGCTGTGTTCCGTCCAAATCGCTGATCGCCGCGGTAAAACGTGCGCAAGCGGTGCGGGACGCGCCGGCCTTCGGCGTGCAGGCCGGCAGCCTGGCGATCGACGGCGTCCGCGTGCGCGCGCACATCCGCGAAGCCATCGACGCGATTGCGCCGAACGATTCGCAGGCGCGATTCGAGAGCCTGGGCGTGACCGTAATCCGCGCGGCGGCGAGTTTTCTCGATGAGCGGCACGTGGAGGCCGACGGCAATCGCATACGCGCCCGGCGGTTCGTCATCGCCACCGGATCGCGGGCCGCCGTGCCGCCCATCGACGGCCTGGGACAAGTTCCATTCTTCACCAACGAGACCATCTTCGAGAAAGATTTCATCCCGCCGCATTTGATCGTGATCGGCGCCGGGCCGGTCGGAATGGAACTCGCCCAGGCGCACCGGCGGCTCGGTTCGCAAGTGACGATGGTTGAAGCGATACGTGCCTTGCCGCGGGAGGACGAAGGCGCGGCGCGGCTGATTGCCGATAGGCTGGCGCGCGAAGGCGTGCGGTTGCTTGAAGATACAAAGATCGAGTCGATCGCGCCGAGCGAATCCGGCGTGCGGCTGCAGCTGGCGAACGGCAAACAGATTGAAGGGTCGCACCTTCTCGTCGCCACCGGCCGCAAGCCGAACATTGGAGCATTGCAGCTGGAGAACGCCGGTGTGCAGTTCAACGCCAAAGGCATCTCGGTCGATCGCGGCTTGAGAACATCGAACCGGCGCATCTATGCCATCGGGGACGTCGCCGGTGGCGCGCAATTCACCCATCTTGCCGGTTACCACGCGGCGCTGGTAATCCGCAGCGCGTTGTTCCGGCTGCCCGCACACGTCAACCCCATGCTCGTGCCGCGCGTGACCTTTACCGATCCGGAACTGGCGCATGTCGGGCTCACGGAAGGCGAAGCGCGCGCGCAGCACTCCGGGATCACGCTGGCGCACGCCGACTTTGCCGACAACGATCGGGCGGTGACCGAACGCGAGCGCGAGGGATTCCTCAAGGTGGTGGTGGGGCGGCGCGGAGCCATTCTCGGCGCCACCATCGTTGGTCCGCATGCCGGCGAACTGATCCTGCCGTGGCTGATGGCAATCAAGGAGAAACGCAAGTTGTCGGCCATGGCGGCCCTGGTTGTCCCCTATCCCACGCTAAGCGACATTTCGCGGCGGGCGGCGTCAGCCTATTACGCGCCGAAGCTCTTCAGCCGCGCTGCGCGGACGCTGGTGCGCGTGCTCTCGGCGTTTGGCTAGTGTGTTTTCCCACTAGCGGCGCGGCGGCTTCAATTTCGCCCCGACTTTGTGCTCTATGCCGACGATGCCGGGCCGATTGCGCGCGAGGGTGAGCAATGCCTGGAGGCTGGTCGCGCACAGCCTCTCGGGCCGCCTGCTCCTTCTGACGCTGCTGTACGTGCTGATCACCGAAGCGGTGATCTTCGCGCCCACCGTGGGCCGCTATCACCGCGCGCTGCTGCAAGGCCACATCGAATCCGCCGAGATCGCCATCCTGCCCCTGACCGAGGCAGCGGGCGAAAAGCTTTCCGCCGGCTTGCGCGACCAGCTCCTGATGCGCGCCGGCGCCAGTGCGGTGGTGCTCAGGCGGCCTGAGGAACACGAACTGTTTCTCGTCACGCAGATGCCGCGGCGGATCGATTTCACCATCGACCTGCGCAACGACAACGTGTTCCAGGAGATCTATTACGGGATGGATTGCCTGTTCAACGGCGGCACGCGCACCTTGCGGGTGATGTCGCGCACCCGGATCAGGGGCGCGGAAGGGATCGACATCATCCTGGGGGAACGCTCCATCCACGCCGCGCTGATCCTCTACGCCGGGCGCACCGCCCTGCTCGCCCTTCTGTTGTCGTCCGTGACGGCGCTGCTCGTGTTCCTGAGCCTGTATTTCGTGCTGGTGCGGCCAATGGCGCGCATCACGCATGCGATGATTTCTTTCCGGGAGAACCCGGAAGACGCCAGTCGCATCGTCGCGGCATCGGGGCGACATGACGAGATCGGCATCGCCGAACGTGAGCTCGCCTCGATGCAGCGCGAGATCTATGGCTCTCTGCAGCAGCGTGGCAGGCTCGCGGCGCTCGGGCTTGCGGTGGCAAAGATCCAGCATGACCTGCGCAACATCCTCTCCAGCGCGCAGCTTGCCTCCGACCGCCTGGCGGCCAGCGAAGATCCGGTGGTGAAGCGGCTGGCGCCCCGCCTGATTGCCGCCATCGATCATGCCGTGGCATTGGCGACCAACACGCTGCGCTACGGCCGCGCCGACGAGCACGCGCCCGAACGGCGGCGCATCGCCTTGAAGCCACTGGTGGACGACGCCGGCGAAACGGCACTGTCCGAACATGCCGGTACAAAGCTGCCTTCGCTCGTCGATGAGATTCCGCCGGACCTGCAGGTGGATGCCGATCCCGAGCAACTGTTCCGTATCGTGCTCAACCTGCTGCGCAACGCGGAAGAGGCGGTGAACGGCAAAGACACGGCGGAGATTCGCATCTCCGCATCGCGCAACGGACGCCGCGTGCTGATCCACATCGCGGACAACGGACCGGGCGTTCCGGAGAAAATACACGAGCGGCTGTTTCAGCCTTTTGCCGGCACCGCGCGGCCGGGGGGATCCGGTCTGGGGCTCGTGATCTCGCGCGATCTTGCCCGCGCGCATGGCGGCGATATCTCGTTGATGGCCACCGGCCCGCAGGGCACGACCTTTCGCATTGAAATTCCCGACCGGGAGGGCTGATGAGCTGGGACCCTGACATTTACATGAAATTCGCCAATGAGCGCACACGCCCGGCGATGGAATTGCTGGCCCGCGTCCCGCTTCGCGCGCCCGCGCGCGCGATCGATCTCGGCTGCGGGCCGGGAAATTCCACCGCGCTGCTTGCCGCGCGCTGGCCGGACGCGGAGATCGAAGGCTTGGAATCCTCGCCCGAGATGCTGGCCAAAGCGCGCGCATCAGGTTTGCGCGCGACGTTCATCGAAGGCGATGTGGAATCCTGGTCGCCGGAGCGCCCATACGATGTGGTGTTCTCGAATGCGACCTTGCACTGGATCGCGGACCACCGTGCGCTGCTGCCGCGGTTGATGGGCTATGTCGCGGACGGCGGCGTACTCGCCTTTCAGGTGCCGCGCAATTTCGATGCGCCGTCGCATATGTTGATGCGGGAGGTGGCGCAGAACGGCCCATGGGCGGCGAAGCTCGCCAACGCGCGGCAGGTGAATGTCGAGACGCCGGAGGCCTACTTCGACATTCTCGCGCCCCTATCCAGGTCGCTGGATATTTGGGAAACCACGTACCTCCACGTGCTCGAAGGCGACGATCCGGTCCTTGCGTGGGTCAGCGGCACGGGGTTGCGCCCATTTGTGCAGCCGCTCGACGCGGAGGAGCGCGGCGCATTCCTGTCCGAATACGGCGCGCGACTTCGCGATGCTTATCCCCGGCGCCCCGACGGCAAGACGCTGTTCCCATTCCAGCGCCTGTTCGCGGTGGCGCGACGCTAGAGTTGTTTTGGAATGAAC
>DIZC01000118.1:0-15920 GCA_002429315.1 Alphaproteobacteria bacterium UBA6038 | reverse complement strand
ATTTGCAGTGATTCAGGCTAAACTGAAACGGCGCTAGTCGCCCAAGGCGATGCCATCGCGGCGCGGATCGGCCCCGCCGATGTACCCGCCGGGCACCCGCGCGATGATGTGCAGCCCGCTTTCGAGATCGCGCTCGATCACCTGATGGCCCATGGCCGTCAGCTGCGGCGCGAGGGAATCGATAGAGGTATCCTTCTCCAGGATTGTCGGGCCGTTCGGGTTGGCGAAATGCGGCTGCGCGGAAGCCGTTTGCGGATCGAGATTGCCATCGAGCATGCCGACCAGCGCCTCCGCCACATAGGTGATGATCAGCGGGCCGCCGGGGGAACCTGTTGCGATTTTGAATTTGCCGTCCGGCCCGAACACGATGGTGGGGGACATGGCGCTCATCGGCCGCTTGCCGGCCGCCGGCGCATTGGCAACAGGCTTTCCGTCCACCGTGGGCTCGAAGGAAAAATCCGTCAGCTGATTGTTGAGGAAGAAACCCTTCGCCATCATTTCCGAGCCGAAGACGAATTCGACCGTCGTGGTCATCGACACCACTTCGCCGGAATCGTCCACCACCGACAAGTGGCTGGTGCCCGGAAGTTGTGGCGTGCGTTGCGGGGCAAATTGCGATTTCGCGGAAGGCGGCGTGCCTGCAACTGCGGTTCCCATGTCTTTCTTCGGGTCGATCAGGGCGGCGCGTTGCGCGAGATAGGTCCGGTCAAGCAAGCCGGCGACCGGCACATGGATCGCATCGGGATCGCCCAGATACTGCGCGCGGTCGGCAAACGCGAGACGCTCGGCTTCGCTGACGAGATGCAGTTCACTCAGGCTATCCGGCTGCAATTGGGCGGAAGGAAAGCGCTCCAGCATCCCGAGAATTTGCAGCACCGCGACGCCGCCCGAGCTCGGCGGCCCCATGGAGCACACCCGGTACACGCGGTAGGCGCCGCACACCGCCTCCCGCTCCACCGGCTTGTAGGCGGCAAGATCGGCGAGCGTCATGCCGCCGCGATTGACGGGCGCATGCTGCACCTTCTCGACGATCGCCTGCGCGATGGGACCGGAATAGAACGCCTTTGCGCCGCCGCGTGCGATTGTGCGCAGGGTCTGGGCAAGCTCCGGATTCTTCAGGATCTCGCCCTCGTGCAGGGGCGTGCCATCGGCATGATAGAGGTACCGTTTGATATCTGGCATCCTTCCCATGTCCGGAAATTCGCGAATCTCCGCCGCCATCTTGCGGCTCACCGGAAACCCGCGTTCCGCAAGCGCGATCGCCGGCCGGAACAACGCCGTCCACGGCAGCTTGCCATACTTCTTGTGCGCCAGTTCCAGCATCGCGAGCACGCCCGGCACACCCACGGATAAGCCGCCGGGAATCGCATCCATGTGGGGACGCGGCTCGCCTTGCGCATCGAGGAACATGCCGGGCGTGGCGGAAGCGGGCGCCGTTTCGCGGCCGTCGAAACTTGTCACCTTGGCGTGCTTGGGGTCCCACAGCAGCAGGAAGGCGCCGCCGCCGATGCCCGAGGATTCCGGCTCGACCAAGGTCAGCACCATCTGGGCGGCAATCGCCGCGTCCACGGCGGAGCCGCCGTTGCGGAGCATCTCGAGGCCGGCGCGCGAGGCATAGGGATTGGCGGCGGCGATCATGTGGTGCGCGGCGGCAGGGGCACGCGCGGAGACCGGCGCAGCAATGACGAGTGCCGCGAACGCGCAGGCGAAGAGTCTGAATTTCATCCCGGTCTCTTTCCGCCGCGGCGTGCCTTGGCTACCGTCATAGCATGGTCAGGGCGGGCGCACGCAATCTCATCACCGACGTGGCGGGGTTGAAGATCGGCAACGCCGTAGACGCGCGCGCTCGCACCGGCGTGACGGTGCTGCTAGCCGACGCCGCCTCGCCCGCGGTGGCCGACGTGCGCGGCGGCGCGCCCGGCACGCGCGATGTGGAAGGGCTCGATCCGGTCTCGCTGGTGGACGGAATCGATGCGATTACGCTCTCCGGCGGCTCAACCTTCGGCAACGACGCGCCCTCCGGCGTGCAGGCATGGCTGAAGGCGCGAGGACGGGGCTTTGAGATTCGTCCCGGCGCGCCCCGCGTCCCGATCGTCTCGGGCGCCATTCTGTTCGACTTGGCCAACGGCGGTGAAAAGGATTGGGGAGACGTGCCGCCGTACCGCGCACTCGGGCTCGATGCGGCGGAGAACGCCTCCCTCGATTTCGCACTGGGCAATGCTGGCGTCGGATTGGGGGCAACGGCCGGCGCGTACAAGGGCGGGCTCGGCAGCGCATCGGCGGTGACAGACGATGGCTTCACCATCGGCGCGCTTGCGGCGGTTAACAGTCTGGGCTCGCCGCTCATCCCCGGCACGGAGGTGTTCTGGGCCTTTCCGTTCGAGCAGAACGGTGAGTTCGGCGGTCGCCGCTTGCGCGCGCCGCTGCCGCAACTCGATCTCGATCTGCCGCCCGACATGAAAGGCGCACGGCCGCTCGAGAACACCACGCTCGCTATTGTTGCGACCGATGCCGCGCTGACGCGCATCGAATTGAAGCGCTTCGCGATCATGGCACAGGACGGATTTGCCCGGGCGCTCCGTCCGGTGCACACGCCGTTCGACGGCGACCTGGTGTTTGCGGTTTCAACCGCGAAGCGCCAAATCGGGACGATGCGGCAGCAGGAAATCATGCGGCTGGCGGCGATTGCCGCCGATTGTCTCGCCCGCTCCATTGCGCGCGGCGTGTATGAAGCGGAATCCATCGGGGAATTGAAGAGCTATCGTGATGTGTTTGCGAATAGGGAATAGGGAGTGGTCCACTGTTTCGCCATTCGCCATTCGCTATTCGCCACCCGCTATCTGCCTTTGCTGGAGGACCTTGTGGACAAGCACGACCAGGACTGGACCAGCGCGTTCGCGCGCAGCACCCAATTCTCGCGCCGCGGTTTTGCGGGGACTTCGCTGGTGGCGGGTTTCACGCTCTGCACCGGCGCGCTGAACGCCGCGACGATCGTCACCGACAGCAACGGGCTGGACGCCGGAGAAGTGAAGGTGCCGGTCTCCGACGGCCAAATTCCCACCTATCGCGCCAAGCCGCACGGAAAGGTGAACCTGCCGCTGGTGCTGGTTGTGCAGGAAGTATTCGGGATACACGAGCACATCCGCGACATCTGCCGCCGGTTTGCCAAGCTCGGCCACTACGCCATCGCGCCGTCGCTCTACGCGCGCTACGGCGATCCCGGCAAGTACGACTTGAATTCGGTGCAGCAGCTGTTCACGAACATCGTCTCCAAGGTGCCTGACAGCGAGGTGATGTCCGATCTGGACGCCAGTGTGAAGTTTGCAAGCGGCGACGGCGCCGATGCAAAACGCCTCGGCATCACCGGCTTCTGCTGGGGCGGGCGCATCGTCTGGCTCTATGCCGCTCACAACCCGAACCTGAAGGCGGCTGTCGCATGGTATGGACAGCTGCGCGGACCGGTGCCGCCCAATCCGCTACGGCAAAAATACCCGCTCGATCTCGTCAGCGAGTTGCACGCGCCGGTGCTCGGGTTCTACGGCGGGCAGGACAAGGGCATTCCGGTGTCCGACGTCGAGGCGATGCGGGCGGCGCTGGCGCAGGCCGGCAAGCGCAATTGCCGGCTGGAAGTATTCATGGATGCCGGACACGGCTTCTTCGCCGACTACCGCTCATCCTACAACGAAAAGGACGCGAAGCAGGGCTGGCGCGAACTTCTCGCCTGGTTCCGCAAATACGGCGTGGACTGAAGACTAGCGCACGAACACGCGGACTTCGCTCGCCGTCGCGGAAGGATCGGTCGCGGCAGAGATATCCATCCGTGCGGCGGGAACGCCCATTTCGGTCATCGTCCGCATCACAGCTTGCGCGTGACGCCGGGCAGTGGCCTGCGCGGTTTGCACCGCGGCTGCTGTCGCGCGTGTCGGCGAGACACCGATCACATTGAAGGACGCGCTCGGCTGGCTTTGCAGCGCCTGAGTCAGCGCCTCGTACAGCGTCTTCTGGTATGCCACGTTCGCCCGGTTGAACCGGATAGTAACGAGCGGCGCCCCGCCGGTGCCCGCCGTCGTCGTCACCGCAGCGGAGGCCGCTACGGCCCGGCCGCGGGATGCGCCGCCGTAGAGGTCGCCGTTCTTGATGGCGGTGGCAAGCTGGGCAAGGCTGGCTCGCTCATTGGTCAGCGACACCGTCTCGCGCCGCAGGTCCGCCGCCGCGTCCCGCCCGAGCCGGTCGAGCAACACCAGCGTCTGATTGGCCTCGTCCTCCAGCACAGTCAGCTGCCGGTGATCCTCATCCACGGCGCCCGGAACGTCGAACGTTGCCTGTATCTGCCCCAACAGCGCGCGCGTGCGCGAGGCCTCTCCGCTCACTTGCGAAGCGAGGCTGTTCAGCGCGTTGATGTTCGACGTGAGCTGATCGAGCGCAGACTGCGCGGTGTTCCACTGCGCCACCAGTTCGGGGTTGCCGCGCGTGGTGCCGATCTGAAGATGCGCCGAGATGGCTGCCTGTCCCTGGTGATAGGCGGCAAGCTGCTGGCTGCTGGAGTTGCGCAGCGTCGCGAGCTGCTGACCGTTCGCCGTCATTCCGTTCTCGACACCCTGCAGTTCAGACCGGATGCCGGCAATGGTGTGGTTGACGGTGGTTCCGGTATCCGCGCCGGGTGCGATGGCGACGGCATTCACGTTCGCAGTCGCGGCACCCGGAGCCGCGGCGGCAGGCACGCCGGTCGCCGGAGGAGCAGGGGCGGCGGAGGGCAATGTTCCGGCCATTTCTCCCTGAGCGGGAGCTGCTTCCGCCGGCGGTGCTGCCACGCCCTCGCCCGCGGGGGGAGCTACGGCTTCGCTTGTCGGAGCGGGGGCATTTTCGCCTGCGGGTGCCGGCACGGTTCCGGCCTCCGGCGCGCCGGCCTCGGCCGTTGCGGCCGGTTCAGCCGGTCCGGGATTGCCGAACAGGGCCTCGTCGACGCTGGCGCAACCGGAGAGCGCCGCCCCGGCGCCAAGAGCCATCGCCAAGAAAATTGCCCGCATCTGCCGCTACTCCGTTTGGCGGACTTCCGCCCCATGCGCTCGCCCGCGCGCCCCTGTCGCCAAACCTTAATTTCCGCGCAAGCGGCCCAGAATCGCCCGACACAGCGACGCGCCACTCTTAACCATGCTGTTGCAGCCGAACAAGGGCGAAGGAACAGGCACTTGCGGGCAGCGGTGGCGCAGCGAGGGGGCCTCAGACAAGCGTAAAGCAGCCTTGCCAACGGGGGGTTACCGTCCCTAGGTTCTGCGCCCCGCGCACCCGTAGCTCAGCTGGATAGAGCACCAGACTACGAATCTGGGGGTCGGAGGTTCGAATCCTTCCGGGTGCGCCATTCATTTTGCCTGCGTGAGAAAACGAGGCGGAGTCGCGCTTGGCGCTGCCTGACGCCGGCGAGACTGCGCTTTCGAGACCTGTAGCTGCCGGGTCGCCGCGCAGGAATAGACGATGGGAGCCGCGAGAGGGAATCGCGAATGAGCGACACGTTGATCGCGCGCGCAAAGAAGGTGGCGTTTCAGGGCGAGGCGGGCGCCTATGCCAACCTCGCCGCCCGCGAGGCGCTGCCGCATGCGATGGCGATTCCCTCGCCCAGCTTCGAGGATGCCATCGCCGCGGTGCGCGAGCGCACGGCCGATCTCTGCATCATTCCGGTGGAGAATTCGCTGCACGGCCGCATCGCGGACATCCATCATCTGCTGCCACAGGCGGGGCTTTACATCGTTGGCGAGCATTTTCATCGCGTGCGCCACCAGCTGCTGGGGGTCAAAGGCGCAACGCTGGCGGAACTAAAGACGGTTTTCAGTCAGGGACCGGCGCTCGGCCAGTGCCGCAAGGTGATCCGCGAGCTCAATCTGCATCCGCAGGTGTGGCACGACACGGCAGGTTCGGCGCGCCACATCGCCGAACTGAAGGACGCAAGCGCCGGCGCCATTGCGTCGTCTCTGGCGGCGGAAATCTATGGCCTCGTTGTCCTGAAGCCCGATGTCGAAGACGAGCCGCACAACATGACGCGCTTCCTCATCATGGCGCCGGAGCCCGACGATGCGCCGGCCGATGCCGGGCCGGTGATCACCACCTTCATCTTCCGCGTGCGCAACGTCCCGGCCGCGCTCTACAAGGCGATGGGCGGCTTCGCCACCAACGGCGTGAACATGACGAAGCTGGAGAGCTACCAGCTCGGCGGCTCCTTCAATGCGACGCAATTCTATGCCGATATCGAAGGGCACCCGGACGAACGCGGCGTGCGGCTTGCGCTCGAGGAACTGAAATTCTTTTCCGCCAGCATGACCGTGCTGGGCGTCTATCCCGCCCACCCCTTCCGCCAACACATGCCGGCGATCTGATGCTCGCTGGAACCTACATGCGACTTGCCGCATGGCTGCTCGTAGCAATTAGCGCGGTTGTCTGGGCCCTCCTCTTTCTAGGGAATCTGCGCATCGCGAGGGACCTTCACGAAATGGGAAGTGCATTTGATACTCGTATCTTCGTAGCAATACCTTTCATGGGTATCATTGCGACGGTATTAGCTGCTTCGCTGGTCGTAAGGAGAATGGTGCGTGCCGCGATGTTTGTTTCTGCGTTCTCGGCAATTGCAGGATTGTTTGTCGCGCTCGTAGAGCAAGCATCCCGCGCTGGCTGAGCACGTAAGTTGGCTCAATATGAATTATGCGAAGGTCTCGATTAGTCCCGCATACCGCTGCTGATCTTCCGCGCTGAAGCAGCAGAAGATGACGTGCTGCTTCCCGCCGCGGGCGAGGTGTTTCGTCACTATTTGAAACGCAAGTTCGGAGGCGCGTTTGGGAGGCCAGCCATAGGCGCCGGTGCCGATCGCCGGAAAGGCGACGGAGACGACGTCGTTCTGGTCCGCCAGGTTCAGTGCACTCGAATAACACGACGCGAGCAGGCGCTCTTCTTCTTTGTCGCCGCCGCGCCAGATCGGCGCAACGGTGTGGATGACAAACCGGGCGGGCAAACGATAGCCGGGCGTGAGCACCGCCGAACCCGGCGCGCAGTATCCGATGCGCGCGAGTTCGGCGTTCAGCTCCGGGCCGCCGGCACGGCGGATCGCGCCATCCACCCCGCCGCCCGGCCGCAGCGGCGCGTTCGCCGCGTTCACGATCGCATCCACTTTCAGTGTGGTGATGTCGGCCTGAATGGACTTGAGACGATCCTTCACGGCATCTCCGCAAAGCGCTTCAGCAGATGGTGCGCGATGGCGACGGGCGGCGGAATCCACAAGCCGTCCACACGTTCGCCGGCGAGCAGCGCGCGCACCTTGGATTTTTCGAGCCAGAAGGCTTCCGCCAGTTCGTGATCGTTGAGCGCAATCTCGCGGCTTTCCGCTTGCGCAAAGCAGCCGATCATCAGCGAGGACGGAAACGGCCAGGGCTGCGTGGCGAAATAGGTAACATCGCGCACCCGCACGCCGGCTTCCTCGTAAAGCTCGCGCGCGACCGCTTCCTCGATGGTTTCGCCGGGCTCGATGAATCCGGCCAGCGCCGAGAACATGCCCTTGGGAAAGCGCGAAGCGCGCCCCACGAGGCACGCGTCGCCGTCGATCGCGAGCATAATGACAACCGGATCGGTGCGCGGGAAATGATCGGCGCCGCACGCGCCGCAATGACGGCGGTAACCGGCGTCGCTCGGCGTGGTGCGGGCACCGCAATTGGGGCAGAAGCCGTGGCGTTGGTGCCAATCGATCAGCGCCTTCGCCTGGCCCATGATGGCCGCATCCTTCAGCGGCAGCAGCTGCGCCGCCGTGCGCGCGTCGCGGAAGTGTCCCAGTCCGGCCAGCGGACCGTCGTCGGCCGGTGCCTGAGCGGCTGAAATATCCAACGCGAGTAGCGCGCGACCATTATCGAGCCCGAGAAAAATCGAAATCGCGTCAGGACCGGCGATCTCTTCCGCCAGACCAGGCCGCAAATAGGCGGGCTCAACAGATCGCGCGTCGTGCTCTTCCGGCCCGAGCAGCAGCGGCTGCAAGCGCCACAGCGGCCACACCAGCGACTCCGAATCGCGCCGCCGCGCCGCAATCCATTCGGCATCGCCGCGCTTGTCGCTCGCGCGATCGAGCGGATTGCCGGCAAACGGGATGACGGCCATGGCCGTTAAGCTCTCGTCAACCATCTCGCGCACGGCATAGCAGGCCCGAAGCCTTCGCCACAAACCGGCGCGCTCAGCCAGTGCGCGGCGCTTCACCCGCAGTTTACGGGTCGCGCACCATACTTCGCCCCATGTTACGGGTGCTGGGCTGCATCATCGAGCAGCACGATCTTCGGCTTGTCGTGCTGGCCGGTCTTCTGTGCCTGTTCGCGTGCTGGACGGCGATGAGCCTGCTTGCCCGCGCGCATGCGGGTGCAAAGCTCTCCCGCAATCTGTGGATTGCGGCGGCTGCCGCTGTGTTCGGCAGCGGCATCTGGGCAACGCATTTCGTCGCCATGATCGCCTATATGCCGGGATTTCCGGTTGGCTACGGAATCGCGCTCACCACGCTGTCCATCGTTATTGCAACAGTCTTGTCCGCGGTGGGCTTTGCGCTCTCGTTTCGCGCCGGTTTCGCGGCCGTGGGCGTGGGCTTCGCCGGCGCAGCGATCGCCGCCATGCACTACACCGGCATGGCGGCGCTGGAAGGCCCATTCGATCTCGTCTGGGATATCCGCTATGTGGCCGCCTCGGTTGTGGTCGGCATCGCCTGTGCGGCAGCTGCCGGATATGCGGCCGACGCATTCAAGAACATCTACGGCCGTGCCGCGGCCGCGTTGCTCCTCACCATCGGCATCTGCTCGATGCATTTCACCGGCATGACCGCGGTCACGCTACTGCCCGACGCGGCAAGGGCCGCGAGCGGGGCGATCCTCGATCCACCTGCCCTCGGCATCGTGGTCGCAGCCGTTGCCGCTTTCATCATCGGCTTGGGATTGGTTGGTGCGCTGCTCGATTCCCATCTCGCCAGTCGGGCGGCTCAGGAAGCGGAGCGGCTGCGCGCTCACATTGCCGAACTGGAGACGACGAAGGTGGAATTGGAAGAGACTTCGTCGCATTTGCGCGCGGCGCTGGAATCGGCGGCGCTGGCGAACCAGGCGAAATCGCAATTCCTCGCGACCATGAGCCACGAGTTGCGAACGCCGCTCAACGCGGTGATCGGGTTTTCCGAAATGCTGGCGGCCGAGACCTTCGGTCCGCTCGGCCACAAGCGGTACGTGGGATATGCCGAAGACATCCGGGCCAGCGGCGCCCATCTGCTTTCGCTGATCAACGACATTCTCGATCTATCCCGCCTCGATGTGGGGCAAACGGAACTGGACGAGGACGAGTTGGATCTGGCAACGCTGATCGCCGAGACCGTCCGCATGGTCAAAGGACAGGCCGCAGCGGCTCGCCTGCAGCTGGTGAAGAAGATCGAACCTGGGCTGCCCACGATCCGTGCCGATCGCCGCCGCATCCGGCAGGTGCTTATCAATCTGCTGTCGAATGCCATCAAATTCACGCCGGCGAAGGGCCGCATCACCGTCTCCGCCTTCCGGCGCGGTGCCGAAATTGGCATTTCCGTTGCCGACACCGGTATCGGAATTGCGAAGGACGACCTCTCGCGCGCCTTCGAGCGTTTTAGCCAGATCGACAGCGCCCTGTCTCGCAAGTACGAAGGCGCCGGCCTGGGACTGCCCATTTCGAAGAAGCTCGTTGAAGCGCATGGCGGCCGTCTGGAGCTGGAGAGCGAGCGGGATGTCGGTACCACCGTCACGGTTTTCCTTCCGGCCGATCGCACCACGGAATCCGCGCTCCGCGTCGCCTGAGTTGACGGCTCGCTTCTCTATTTCACCAGCGCGCCGGGGCCGTGCTACGGCTCTGGGATGGTCGTTCTTGCGTATTTGATATTCGGCGTGCTGGCCCTTGCCGCCACAGCGTTCGTCTGTTGGCCGATTCTGCGCCGGCGGGACGACAGCATCCGCGCCCGGGCACTCCTCGGCGGTGCGGCAGCGGCGCTGGTGCTGGGGATTGGCGGCGGCGCCTACCTGATGCTGGGCAATCCGAATCTCGCCGAGCGTTCGTTGACCGGTCCCTCGGCGCATGATCTGCGCGGATTGGTAGCGCTATTGGCACAACGCGTGCGCGCCCGGCCGAACGACGCGCGAGCCTGGACGCTGCTTGGCCGCGGGTATCTGACGCTCGGGGACGCCGCCAATGCGGCAGCAGCTTTCAAGCGGGGTATTGGCGTCGCACCGCTCAGCGACAAACCGCAACTCTATTCCGCCTATGGCGAGGCGCTTACACTTTCGGCCGGCGGCGCGGTGACGGGGGATGCCGAAGCCGCATTCGCGCTGGCTCTACAAGGAAATCCGAAAGACTTCGCCGCGCGATATTATCTGGGTCTCGCCTTTGCCGCACGCCGGGACACCCAGCACGCGCTCGCCTTGTGGAACAGCCTGCTGGCCGATACGCCCCCCAATGCACCATGGCGCGCCGGGCTGGTAGACCGCATCGCGCTGCTCAGCAGTCGCGCCGGGGCCGCACCGGACATCATGGGTATGGTGGCTTCCCTTGCCGCGCGGCTGAAAACGCAACCGAACGATCCCGCGGGTTGGCAACGCCTCGTCCGCGCCTATTCGGTGCTGGGGGACGCAGTGAAAGCCAAACAGGCGCTGACCGAGGCGCGAACTGTCCTGAAACGTGACAGGACGGCGCAGGCGCAACTGGCGCGGGAAGCGCGGGAACTGAGGCTCGAAAAATGAAAACGGCGGCACAATGGCCGCCGTTTTCGCCCAACGGGTTTTCCGGAAGTTAAGCCGGGACCCGGCCCTGCCAAACCGGCCAGCAGGTCATCCTGCCGTGCGCCTTGTTGGCATTGTAAAGCTTCATCTGGGCGTCTTCGGCATCCCGGCCCGTGGCTGTCGCCACGTAGTCGGAAGAGCCTGCGCACCAGACGTAAAACTGATGTTTTCCCGGCGCAAAGAAATCGCTGTGTCGGCTTCCGCCAAAGTTCGAGGCCACCGCCGCGCCGGCGATTCCGACCAATATCCCACCGGCCACCGCCGCCGTGATCCGCTTTGCTGTCATCGTCTGCTCCGCTTTGTGGCCGTTTCCGGCTCTCGGTTTTCTTTCTTGGAACCACTCGGCTCCTCGAGCATTCCCGCTTCTGCCCGGGAATCCGGCTTTGACATCCCCCTTTCGCCGACAAAAGCGCGCGAGACAGCTGCGCTTCAAGGGCGAACGTAACCTATTGGAACCGGCTTGTCACCCGGTTTCTTAGCCCGATCAAGCCTTTATGAGAACGAACCGTTTATCGGTTCTCTCGGGTTGGTTTAAATCCTTCGGCGCACAGAGCCTTCTCGATGACATCCGCGGCCGCGGCCACTTCGATGGCATCCCGGCCGCGGACTACCAGCTGGGTGCCGAAACCGTCCTCCCGATAAAAGGGATAGCTGCCGATCGCAACGGACCTATAAGCGTCCTGAATCGAGGCAAGCGCCGCAGCGATGCGGCCCTCGGCAACGGGCGCCGTGATGGTGGATGTGTGGACCGGGCGGCCCCTTTTCAACCGCGGTCCTATATCTTCGAGCATGGCGCGCATGATCATCGGGACGCCGGCCATCACGAACACGTTTTCGATCTGAAATCCCGGTGCCGCCGAGACGCTGTTCCGGATGAGCGTGGCGCCTTCCGGAATCCGCGCCATGCGCTTGCGCATCTCGTTGAACTCGCCCGGCTTGTAGCGAGCGCCGATCAGCTCCAGCGCATCTGGATGGTAATCAATTGATACGTTGAAGGCGTTGGCGATCGCATCGGCCGTGATGTCGTCGTGGGTGGGTCCAATTCCGCCGGTAGTGAACACGTAATCGTGTTTCACGCGCAGCGTATTCACCGCCGCCACGATCTCTGCAGCAACATCCGGAACCATGCGCGCTTCTTTGAGATCGATGCCCAGTGTAGCAAGAAAGCGCGCCACGTAATTCAGATTCGTGTCCTGCGTGCGGCCGGAGAGGATTTCGTCTCCGATCACGACCATGGCAGCGGTCGGCGCAGCGGGGTTCATGCCTTTTATTACATATCAGACGGACATGGGCGCTTCTCCGGTCAAAGACCCTTTGAAGCGCCCGGTCCCGTTAACCCGCCTGCTGTTGTGCGCTGTCTGGGCCTTGCTGCGGCTTCTTGGTCAAATCTTCACCGGTCTGCTGATCCACCGCTTTCATCGAGAGACGAACCTTGCCGCGATCGTCGAAGCCCAGCAGCTTCACCTTCACGGTGTCGCCCTCCTTGACCACATCGGACGTCTTGGCAACGCGCTTGGGCGCCAGTTCCGAGATGTGCACAAGGCCGTCCTTGGGGCCGAAGAAGTTCACGAAGGCGCCGAAGTCCATCACCTTCACGACCTTACCGTCGTAGATTTCGCCGATCTCTGGCTCGGCAACGATCGACTTGATCCATTTGAGCGCGGCGCGAATGGAGTCGCCGTCGGCGCTGGCGATCTTCACAGTGCCGTCGTCCTCCACATTGATCTTGGCGCCGGTCTTCTCGACGATCTCGCGGATCACCTTGCCGCCGGAACCAATCACTTCGCGGATCTTGTCCACCGGGATCTTGATCTGCTCGATGCGCGGAGCATGCTCGCCCAGCTGCGCGCGGGCGTGACTGATCGCTTTCGCCATCTCGCCGAGAATGTGGATACGGCCGTGGTTCGCCTGATCGAGCGCAACCCGCATGATCTCCTCGGTTATGCCGCTGATCTTGATGTCCATCTGCAGTGCGGTGACGCCCTGATCGGTGCCAGCCACTTTGAAGTCCATGTCGCCGAGATGATCCTCATCGCCAAGGATGTCGGAGAGCACGGCGAAGCGCTCACCTTCCTTGATGAGGCCCATGGCAATGCCGGCGACTGGATGCTTCAGCGGCACGCCCGCATCCATGAGCGCAAGCGAGGTTCCGCACACCGTCGCCATCGACGACGAGCCGTTCGATTCCGTGATCTCGGAAACGATGCGGACCGTGTAAGGGAACTCCTCTTTCTTCGGCAGCAGAGGATGAATGGATCGCCAGGCGAGCTTACCGTGGCCCACTTCGCGGCGGCCCGGCGCGCCCATGCGGCCCGTCTCGCCTACCGAATAGGGCGGAAAGTTGTAATGCAGCATGAAATGCTGCTTGTAGGTGCCTTCCAACGAATCCACGTATTGCTCGTCCTCGCCGGTGCCGAGCGTTGACACCACCAGCGCTTGGGTTTCGCCGCGGGTGAACAGCGCCGAGCCGTGCGTGCGCGGCAGGATGCCGACTTCCGCCGTGATCGGGCGCACGGTCTTGGTATCGCGGCCGTCGATACGCTTGCCGGTGTCGAGCACCGCGTTGCGCATCACATCGGCTTCGACGTCATGGAACAGATTCTTGAACTTGTTCTCCGGAAGCTTGCCTTCGTCTTCGCCGACGAATTCCTGCGCCGCGCGGGCACGGATATCGGCGATCTTGTCGCGGCGCAGATGCTTTTCCGGAATCTGAAAGGCGGATGCCAGCTCGGCGCCCGCCCATGCCTTGATCTTCTCGAGCACCGGCTTGTTTTCGTCCACCGGCACATCGCGCGGTTCCTTCGCCGCTTTCTCGGCAAGCCGGATGATACCGTCGATCACCGGCTGCATGGCGCGGTGGCCAAACATCACGGCGCCCAGCATCGTCTGCTCGTCCAGCTCTTGCGCTTCGGATTCCACCATCAGCACGGCATCGGCGGTGCCGGCGACAATCAGATCGAGTTTCGAGTTCGGCATCTGATCGACCGGCGGGTTGAGCACGTAGGCGCCTTCGATCAAACCGACGCGGGCCCCACCGATCGGGCCCATGAACGGGACACCGGAAAGTGTGAGCGCCGCAGACGCGGCCACAATCGCCACGACGTCCGGATCGTTCTCCATGTCGTGGCTGAGCACGGTGACGATCACCTGGGTTTCGTTGCGATAGCCTTCGGCGAACAGCGGCCGGATGGGGCGATCGATTAGGCGGGATACGAGCGTCTCGCGCTCGGTCGGCCGGCCTTCGCGCTTGAAATAGCCGCCCGGGATTTTGCCGGCTGCGAAATACTTTTCCTGGTAATTGACGGTGAGGGGGAAGAAATCGATTCCGGGGCGGGGTGCATGCGCGCCGACCGCGGTGGCCAGCACCACCGTTTCGCCATAGGTCGCGACAACGGCGCCGTCGGCCTGCCGTGCAACCTTTCCGGTTTCAAGGACGAGCTTGCGGCCGCCCCATTCTATTTCCTCTCTCGCGATATTGAACATTGTTTACGTCCTTCGTTTCCTTGGGCCGGATTGCCCAAGGGCCTTCCTTCGAGATCCTCTCAAAGAAATGGGTATGCGCGCGAGCCGCGACCATTCGCGCCGCGCGAACTTCGTTGTGAACGCGAGAAAAGCGCGCGTTCAGCGCCGTAGACCCAGCCGGCCGATCAGCGATTCATAGCGCTTCTCGTCGTTGGCCTTGATGTAATCGAGCAGACGCCGCCTTTGCGACACGAGCTTGATGAGCCCGCGGCGCGAATGGTTGTCCTTCACATGCGTCTTGAAGTGCTCGGTCAGATTGGAGATGCGCTCCGAGAGCACGGCCACCTGCACGTCGGGCGAGCCTGTGTCGCCCTGTTTGGCGCCGTATTCGGAAATCAGTTCGTGTTTGCGTTCGGCAGTAATCGACATTCGGTCATCCAGTTCCAAAGTTGAAGACACGGAACGGTCTCAGCTCTCCGGCCTGCAATGCAGCGAGCGCAACAGGCTCACCATCGCCAGTGGAGAGATAGACCGTGAGCCCTTGCAGATCGTCGTTGTCAGCTTCTTCCGAAAGGCGGGCGAACAGATTCGCCCGCATCACGATCGGATTGCCGCTGCGCAGCCGGACCGCATCCGGACCCGTGACGGCCAACGCCGGGATGCCGTCCAGCGCGGTCGAAATGGGCCTCAAGTGCTCAAAAGCGGCGGGACTATGCATAGAACCCTTCAAGGTTTCCAGTGGCACGGCGTCTTTTTCGTGGAAGCCGCCGATGGAGGTGCGCCGCAGCTGCGAAACATGGCCGACGGTGCCGAGCGCCAGCGCCAGGTCGCGCACCCAGGCTCGGACGTAAGCCCCTTTGCCACAACGCATTTCGAACTCGGTGTGGTCGGCGTCTGGGGTGGCCACGACACGGGCTTCGTGGATCGCAACGGTTCGCGGTTCCAGGCAGACGGTTTCTCCGTCCCGCGCCAGATCGTAGGCCCGCTCGCCTTGAACCTTGATGGCCGAGTAGGCCGGCGGGACCTGCGTGATCTGCCCCAGAAACCGAGGCAGGGCACCCTCGATTTGCTCCCGGCGCGGCCGGACATCAGAGGTCGCGGTGACTCGCCCCTCGGCATCGTCGCTGTCGCGCGCTTCGCCCCAGCGGGCTGTGAAACGGTAGGTTTTCTCCGCCTCCATGGCGAATGGCACCGTCTTGGTGGCCTCGCCAAGTGCGACCGCCAGCACGCCCGTCGCCATCGGATCGAGCGTGCCGGCGTGGCCCGCCTTCTGGGCATCGAACACCCGGCGCACGATGGCCACGGTCTGGGTCGAGGTAATCCCTTCCGGCTTGTCGACCACGACCCAGCCGTGCACCACCGCGCCCTTGCGCTTACGGCTCATCGTGCTCTTCCGGATGTTCCTGCAGGTCGCGCTTCACACGGGAGGATTTCAGCAACGTCTCGATCTTCTCGGCTTCGGCGAACGATGTGTCCTCCAGGAAGCGCAGCTCGGGCGTGAATTTGAGCGCGATGGTCTTCCCCATCAGTCCGCGAATGAAACCCTTGTGCCGGTTCAGCGCATCGACGGTGGCTTTTGCATTCTTTCCGCCCAACGGCTCGACGAACACGGTTGCGTGACGCATGTCCCCGGATGGCTTCACCTGAGTCACCGTGACGGAGACG
>DIZC01000114.1:11366-18277 GCA_002429315.1 Alphaproteobacteria bacterium UBA6038 | reverse complement strand
GCGCTGGAATCATCCCCTACGAAGACAAGATGCTCAACCACTGGATCGCCACCCCGAACAAGCTTTGGGAATATCCCAGCGCGGGCGTGCCGCTGATCGTGCAGCCATTCCCCGAAATGCGGCGCATCGTGGAGACCTATCGCTGTGGCTGGGTTCTACCGCAGGAATTCAGCCCCGCAGCCATTGCCGATCTGGTCGCTTCGCTGACGGACGAGATGCTGGCTGAGGCGCGCGTCGGTTGCCGCGCCTTCATTGAAAAGGACAATTGGTCCGTCTATCGGCAGAGGCTGCTTGAGCTATACGATAAGATCGCAAGGAAAGTGGCTGCCCAGAACTCCGTCGGTCGACCGCTTTCACCCGCCGCCGCGCGGATTTGAGAGAACCGCGCCGGAGGACCCGTTCATGCAACCGCGCGATCATTCTGAATGAGTTCCAGCCCCACCTTCGTTCATCCGACCGCCATTATCGATGAGGATGTCGAGATCGGGGAGGGCACCAGAATCTGGCACTTCTGCCACGTTCTCTCCGGCAGCCGGATCGGCGCGCATTGTGTCCTCGGCCAGAACGTGATGATCGGGCCCAATGCCCGGGTGGGAAATGGTTGCAAAATTCAGAACAACGTCTCGATCTATGAGGGGGTTACGCTCGAAGACGACGTGTTCTGCGGGCCTAGCATGGTGTTCACCAATGTGCTCCTTCCGCGGGCCCATATCAGCCGAAAAGCAGAGTTTAAGCTCACGCTGGTCAAGCGGGGGGCCAGTATCGGCGCCAACGCCACCATCGTCTGCGGCCATACCATCGGGGCGTACGCCATGGTGGGAGCGGGGGCCGTGGTCACGGCGGATGTCGCGCCCCACGCACTGATGATCGGCAGTCCCGCTCGGCGGAGCGGCTGGGTCAGCCGGAGCGGTGAGCGCCTGGGCAAAAACCTGGTTTGTCCCCGAACCGGGGAGCGCTACCGAATTGAGAGCGAAGCCATTGTTCTGGTGGAGAAAAGCCGCTGAAGTTCCCGGTGTTGGCAAGTCGGGAAGAAACATTCTAAGGTCGGCCGGCCCCGCCTGGCATAACGTGGCGGTCGCACGGGTAGCGTAGGTGCAGGGGAATGGCGGGATGAAATCCGGTGGACAGGATGCGGCGGTCAGGACCAGATCGCTCCCGGAGGAGCCGTCTTCCCGCATCGAACGGATCGCGGCGCAGTTCCGGTCTGGCAGCGCCACCGTCGGAGTGGTCGGCATGGGATATGTCGGCCAGCCTCTCGCGATTACGGCTCATCAGAAGGGTTTCCGGGTTGTCGGGTTCGATGTCGACCACGACCGTGTTGCCGCTCTGAATGACGGACATTCCAGCATCCGGACCATTCCAGACGCCAGGATTGCTGCCATGCTCCGCGACCGGCGGTTTCGGGCCAGCACCGACCTGGGCGAGATCTCCGACGTCGATGTCGTGATCATCTGCGTTCCAACGCCGTTGAACAAATATCGCGAACCGGATTTGAGCCATGTTCGCCGAACCGCAAAGGCGGTGGGCGCGGCGCTCCGGCGCGATCATCTGGTGTGCCTGGAATCCACCACCTATCCGGGGTGCACGGCCGAAATCGTCAAGCCGGCGATGGAAGCAAGCGGCCTGACTGTCGGAAGCGATGTTTTCCTGGCCTATTCGCCCGAGCGCGAGGACCCCGGCTCAAAACTCTCCACGTCCGAAATCCCGAAGGTCGTGGGCGCCGACGATGCAGCAAGCCGGCTCGTGGCGGAGGCGTTCTACGGCCGGTTGGTCGATCGAGTGGTGCCTGTGGCGAACATGGCCACCGCGGAAGCCGTCAAGCTCAGCGAAAACATCTTCCGCTGCGTCAACATCGCGCTGGTGAACGAGCTGAAGCACATCTTCGCCCACATGGGGATCGACATTTGGGACGTCATCGATGCGGCCGCGACCAAGCCGTTCGGCTACATGCCATTTTATCCAGGCCCCGGCTTGGGGGGACATTGCGTGCCGATCGATCCCTTTTATCTGTCGTGGAAGGCGCGCGAGCACGAGGTCCCGGCGCGGTTCATCGAACTCGCCGGCGAGATCAACACCGCCGAGCCGTTGCAGGTCGTCGACGCGCTGGCGGCAGCGCTGTCCTGCCGAAAGCAGATGAGTCTCAACGGCAGCCGCATCCTGCTCGTCGGGCTCGCATATAAGCGCAACGTGGATGACCTCCGGGAAAGTCCCGCTCTTACGATCTTCAAGCAACTCGAGATGAAAGGCGCAGTTGTCGACTATTACGACCCGTGGGTTCCGGCGATCCCGGAAACCCGTGATTTTCCCCAGCTCGCCGGCCGCCGCTCCGTCCCGTGGCAGCCGGAAACCTTTGCCGCCGATTTCGATGCGGCCCTGATCGTCACCGATCATGACGAGGTCGATTACCGCGGACTGGGCAGGTCGGTCGATCTGATCGTCGACACCCGCAACGCCATGCAGGGGGTTTCCTCGCGCTCCGGCAATGTCGTGAAGGCGTAAGACTGGGAATTAGCATGGCGGTTGCGGTACCTGCCTGTGCCGCCCGCTTGCCCGACGGACATGGCCTCAAGCTCTGGCTATTGAAGCGCCATTCGGCAAAATGGCTGCAGAGCGCCCATCGATGATTTATCTGTTCTTCGCGATCACCGCAGCCACGGCCGCACTCTGCTTGTTGGCCAAGCCGATTTCGGATTGGCTGCAAGTGTTCGATTACCCGCGTGGCGGGCGTAAGCATCACGCAAACCCGACGCCGCAGGCGGGAGGGCTGGCGATCCTGCTGCCGCTGGTCGCGTGGTTGGCCGCACAGTGGCTGACAATCCCTCAAGAGCCGCTGTATCTACCACTTTTGTTGTGCGGAGCCGGCATGGGCGTCGTCGGCGTCATGGACGATCAATCGCACCTGTCACCGACCGGACGCCTTCTCGTGCTCGCCGTCTTTGCGCTGATCGCCTTCGCGCTTGATCCGCAGCTCGCTCCCCACGCGATTCCGTGGGCTTCGTTTGGACAGACCCCGGTCCCAGCGCCGTTGTTCATTGCCGGCGCCCTGCTTGCAACCGCCGGATTCGTGTCCTCCGTCAACATGGCGGACGGGATCGACGGCCTGG
The DNA here is from genome assembly GCA_002429315.1 of Alphaproteobacteria bacterium UBA6038. Lineage (GTDB taxonomy): Bacteria > Pseudomonadota > Alphaproteobacteria > Micropepsales > Micropepsaceae > Rhizomicrobium. The sequence goes on along the minus strand of DIZC01000114.1, from coordinate 15,173 downwards.
TTCCGGCCGCGCTGTTGATCTGGTGCCTCGGCTTCGACATCTTTGCCGACGGTGCGGTGCGCGAAACCGCTATGGCGCTCACGGGGCCGGTTCTGGTGGTGCTGGTCTTCAACCTGCGGGGCCTGGTGTTCCTCGGCGATTGCGGCACATTCGGCATCGGCTTCATCATGGCCTTGCTGGCGATCGCCTCGTTGCGAAGCGGACGCCTGAGCGCCGAGACGCTGCTTGTTTGGTTCTTCATGCCGGTGTTGGATTGCCTGCGGGTGATTGCCGCGCGGCTCGTCGCAGGGCGTTCGCCGCTCCGCGGCGGCAAGGACCATTTCCACCATATCCTTGCGGACGTGTTCGGAAAAAAGCGGGCACTGTACGTCTATGCGGTCACCATTTTCAGCACGTCGGCGATAGCGGCCATGGTGCCAAGATCGAGCTTCTACATTCTGGTCGCGCTGACCGCGCTATGCCTTGGGTTCGTTGCCGCCAGGCGCGTTCTCTATCAGCGGCAAAAGCTTGCGGCGCCAGCGCAACTGGCGCGCAACAATCTGGCACGCCAAAATGCTCTTTCCCAAAAGCGCGCAGACGGATGATTTCGGCGTCATGCCAGCCGGGAAAGGCCCATGAATTCGAAGTAATCATTGCGGCAGCGCCCTGACTTTATGCGATGCTGGGCGCTGTTGGAGGCCAATATGCGTAGACGGGATTTTTTGCGATCAACGGCCGCCTTGGGTGGTCTTGCCTTTTTGCCGATCGGCAGGAACGCGTGGGCCGCGCAAAACCCAAGCAGCGGCACGCAGCGACTTGTGGTGGTTTTTCTGCGCGGTGCCGTCGACGGACTGAATGTCGTCGTTCCGCATGGCGATCACGCTTATTATGCGATGCGGCCCACCATCGCCGTTCCGCCGCCCGGACATCAGGATGGCGCACTCGATCTCGATGGCCATTTTGGCCTTCATCCTCAGCTTGCACCTTTGATGCCGCTATGGAAGGAGCGCAGCCTCGCGTTCGTGCATGCCTGCGGATCGCCCGACGAATCGCGTTCGCATTTCGAGGCGCAAGCTTACATGGAGAGCGGCACGCCGGGGGTGAAGACAACGCTCGACGGGTGGCTGAATCGTACCCTCGCCGCGCTGCCCGGACCGCATAGTTCGACGGAGGCGGTGAATTTTGAACCCACCATGCCCCGGATTCTTCATGGCGTGATGCCAGTGGCGAGCCTCGCAAGTGCTGGCGGCGGGGATTCGCAGATGTCCATGCCAGCGAACGCGGTGATTCATCCGGGATTCGACAGCATGTATTCCGGGTCAGACGCGCTGAGCGTTGCCTATCGCCAAGGCCAAAGCGCGCACGTCCGGCTGATGTCGGATCTTCAGCAGGACATGAGCGAAGCGGCTGGCGGCGCGCCGTCGCCCATCGGATTTGCGGACGACGTGGCGCATTTCTGCAAGCTCGCGCGAAAAGACCCGACCATCCAAGTCGGTTTCTTCGCACTGAGCGGTTGGGACACGCATGTTCACGAGGGTGCGGCGGACGGCCAGCTGGCAAATCATTTGCGTCTGCTGGGCAAGGGGCTGGCCCAGATTCCAACCGGCCTGGGCGAAGAGATCTATGGCCACACCGTGGTTTTGGTCATCTCCGAATTCGGCCGCACGGCTCGCGAGAATGGCAACGCCGGCACCGATCACGGTCACGGGAACGCGATGTGGGTCATGGGCGGCCCGGTCAACGGCGGAAAAGTCTATGGCGAATGGCCCGGGCTTGCGGAAGGCCATCTGCACGAGGACCGCGATCTCGCGATCACCACCGACTTCCGAACCGTGGCGGGTTCGGTGCTGGCGCGACATCTGAAGCTTTCGCCGGCGGCGATTGCGAAGGTGTTCCCGACTGCGCCTGCAGCCACATTGCCCATCCTGCGAGCCTGACGCACCGCGCTTCGCACCAGGTATTTGAAGACGAAAGGGCCCCGGATGGGGCCCTTTGCATCTACGAGTGTGTCTTCCGTAATTATGGCTGTCCCGGGCAGGTGCTTGATTCATCGTTCTGGAAGCTCAGCCATTTGTGCAGCGAGATGTCGCGCGGCGCGCCGAAATAGCCGATGAACACCAGCGATTGCAGATTATAGGTGAAGCCGTTCACCGTGTACGGATATGCGCCGCTGTTGGGGTTGTTCTCCAGCGGATCGCCGTCTTCCATGATGGTGTTGTCCGCGCAGTTCACATCGTTGTCGGTGAAGGGATCGTCCATCCACTCGCCGATTTCATGCGACCACGCGGAGACATCCTGCGAGAACACCCCGGGCAGATCCACATAGGTTGCATACGCGTATGTCTGTCCGGTCGGATGGCCTGCTGTGGCGCTGTGATACCCGCCGATGCAGCACACCTGCTCGGATGTGCCTTCCGTCAGATAGATGTTGTAGCTGATAAACAGCGGCAGCGCGTGGGGCGTGATCTCCGAGAAGTTCGCCAGCCAAGCCTGCACCTTCCTGTCGAACAGGTCGATTTCATAGGTGCCTACACAATTCGAGCGGTTGTCGGAGCATTTGCCGGTGCCGAACGGATTGTCCATCACCATTCCAAGCGCCGGGTTGGTCACATGGATCGTCTGTTCCGGCAGAATGATGGGCTTGCCAAGGAGCACGTGATAGTCCGTGTTCGTGTGCACGTATTTCCAGAAATTCGCCCGCTGGAAGGCGTCTATGTACTGCGTCGTGCCGACGTTCGTACCGCCCTGAACGAATTTCACGTTGCTCTTGAACAGGGGCGAATTTACGAAATTGGACATCAACGATCGGCCGTTCGATTGCATCACCGTGAGTGGATCGAACTGCATTTTCCCGGTGAGCTTGCCGTAGGTGAATTTGACCGGAATGACGTAGACCGGAACCGTTGAGGCTGTGTTTGCGATCGCCGGATTGGCGCCGACCATGGTGTAGTTGACCGTCTGGCCTAGATGGTCGGTGAAGCTGCCGTTCCATTGCTTAAGGCGCGGCGCGCCGGTGGCGGGCGCCGTGTGCCAACTCACATTGTTGGGCACGGTGGCAAACAGGGGCCTCACGTTCGGGCTGGGTTTGGCAGATGCCACAAGAACCGCCGGACTTACGGCTACGGAGGTCGCCAGCAGCGCCAGCGACGCCAAGCGGTGTTTCATGGATGTTCTCCTGAGGTTCCCCTTCGGCGGGACCGTCTTTTGTCCGGCGGGGAAAACGCGCAGCTTGGAATTGCGTTCCCTCGCGTCGCGCGGGGCTGCGACGGCCATCTAGCGGCGGCCGCTCCAGAGCAGCCAGATGAAGAGGGCCAGGGCCAAGGCGATGGCAATCCCCCAATAGAGGAGGCCGCGCCAGCGCGGTTGAACCGCCAAATCGCGGTACTTTGCCCGAACCACCGCCAAGACCTCGAGGCCGAACGCGAAGATGAGAACGCCGAGGAGAAGCTCGCCGAAAAAGCGCAGGAACGCCGGGTTAAGATGGTGCCCAATTCGCACGGGTGACACTCACAAGGTGCTGGCCAGCCCAGACCATAGGATGGGCGGAGCGCAAATGCTGCGCCGCTCATGCTAACGGAGATCCGGGGCCCTCCACCCTGTTTCTCTGCCGGCTACGATGATGCTATGGGGTAGCTGCCGGGGTAGGTGCCTTGTCCAGTAGCGAATGAAGATTTCCCCTATAATTCTTTGTGGCGGCGAGGGTTCGCGCCTTTGGCCGGTTTCCCGGCGCGATTTTCCGAAGCAGTTCGCGCGGCTGGTCGGCGAGCTTTCCTGCTTTCAGCAGGCGGCCATTCGGCTGCACGGTGCCGACGCTGTCTCTTATACACA
>DIZC01000114.1:0-11343 GCA_002429315.1 Alphaproteobacteria bacterium UBA6038 | reverse complement strand
GATTTTCCGAAGCAGTTCGCGCGGCTGGTCGGCGAGCTTTCCTGCTTTCAGCAGGCGGCCATTCGGCTGCACGGTGCCGACGATGCAGGTCCGCCGATTATCGTGGCCGGCGAAAGCCACGAGGCCGTCATCCGCGCGCAGCTCGAAGCTGTCGGCGTCGAGGCGGTCATCATTCTCGAACCCGAAGGCCGGGATTCCGCGCCGGCGACAGCGGCCGCTGCGGCGTATCTGTTGAGCACTGGGGAAGACGGCGCTGCAATCATGCAGCCCGCCGACCATTACATTCCGGATGTGCGCCTGTTTCGGGGTGCGGCGAAACAGGCCGCGCAGGCTGCAGAGCAGGGCTTCATCGTGACGTTCGGCATCACGCCCAGCCAGCCGGACACGTCCTACGGCTACATCAGCGCCGGCGACATCGTCGGCTCCGGAGTATCGGCGGTGCTCCGCTTCGTCGAAAAACCGTCGCGCGAAAAGGCCGCCGAATATCTCGAGCGGGGATTTCTTTGGAACAGTGGCATGTTCGCCTTCCGGCCCTCCGTGCTGCTGGGAGAGATGCGCGCCTTCGAGCCGGGGATTGCGGATGCGGTCGAGCGCGCAGTGGCCCTCGCGGCGCGCAACGGCAATGTCGTCCGGCTCGATCCGGTTTCCTTCGGTCAGTCTCCCAAGAAGTCTCTCGACTATGCCGTTATGGAGCGCACCGCGAAGGCGGCAGTCGTGGCGGGCGATTTCCCCTGGTCGGACCTGGGTGCCTGGAGCGCAATCTATGGCGCGCACGCGAAGGACGAGCGCGGTAACGTGATCGCGGGCGAGCACGCCGTCGCAATCCAGTCGGAGCGATGCTTCGTGCGCAGCGCGAGGATTCCTTTGGCAGTGATCGGGCTCTCCGATATCGGTGTGGTGGTCGAGCCCGATGGAATCGTGGTCTGCAGGCTCGACGCGAGCGCGTCGGTGAAGCTTGCGGTGGAGAGTCTGCGAGAGCGGTCGCGGCCGGAAGTCCTTAGAAGCACAAGAGCGCCCGAGCATCGTCGCGATTATCCCGATTTGGCGACGGCGACGGATCGTCTGTCGAGCTGGCTTGCCAATTCGGCACTCCCTCTATGGTGGTCGGCAGGCGCCGATCACGAGCGCGGCGGCTTCTTCGAACTGTTGGATCAAGACGGCCGCGCGATCCGCGTGCCGCGACGCATCCGTGTGCAGGCGCGCCAGATCTATGTTTACGCCGCCGCAGGTTTGGCTGGCTGGCAGGGGCCCTGGAAGGGGGCGGTCGCGCACGGACTTGAGGCGCTCGCCGGCCGATACCGTCGCCCCGATGGGCTGTATCGCACGCTTGTCGACGACGAGGGCGCGCCGCTGGACGAGCGCGCGTTCCTCTACGATCACGCCTTCGTGCTGCTGGCGCTGGCCACGGCGGCGAAGGCGGGGATAGACGCGCGCGGCTGCGCGGCTGAAGCAATGGAGCTGCGCAGCATCCTGTTCCAGCGCTATGCGCGGCGGGAGGGTGGATTTCGCGAGCAGGAGCTGCGCGGTTCGACGTTTCAGTCCAATCCCCACATGCATCTGTTGGAGGCGGCGCTCGCCTGGAGTGAGGTGGGCGCGGACATCGAATGGGAAGAGCTCGCCGATGCCATCGTGCGCCTTTGCCTCGACCGGTTCGTGGACGCCGAAAGCGGCATGCTGCGGGAATTCTTCGACGATGCGGGTGCGCCGCTTGCCGGTTTTCCCGGCAGCATCATCGAGCCCGGCCATCAGTTCGAATGGGCGTGGTTGCTTTCGCGCTGGGGGGAGAAACGTGGCGAGCCTGCCGCGGAAGGGGCTGCTGTGCGGCTGTTCGGGATTGGCGAGCGGTACGGCATCGATGCCGTGCGCGGCGTGGCCATTGACGTGCTGCTGGCGGATATGTCGCCGCATTCCCGCCAGGCGCGACTGTGGCCGCAGACGGAGCGGTTGAAGGCGGCGCTTGCGCTCGCCCGACGTGCATCCGACGACGCCCAGCGCATTGCCTTTGAGCGCAGCGCACTGGCCGCAGCCGAGGGGCTGTCGCATTATCTGCACACCATGGTTGCCGGCCTATGGCACGACAAAATGCGCGCCGACGGGACGTTCGTGCTGGAGCCTTCGCCCGCCAGTTCGCTCTACCACATCGCCTGCGCCATCGACGCCTTGCGCAGACATGCGAACTGACGAAAAACGCATGGTCCAGCCCAGCAAATTGGTGACGATCGTCGGCGCTCGGCCGCAATTTATCAAAGCCTTCGCGCTCTCCCGCGCTCTCGCCGAAGCGGCTGATTTCGAAGAAATCCTCGTCCATACCGGCCAGCATTTCGACGCGAACATGTCGACCGTTTTCTTCGAGGAATTGGGAATCAGGCGCCCGAAATACCACTTCGACGTGCAGGCATCCGAGCCCGGTGCGGCAGTCGCTCAGATGATTTCGGCGATCGAAGGCGCACTACAAACAGAGAAGCCGGGCGCCGTGATCGTCTATGGCGATACCAATTCCACCTTGGCCGGCGCGCTCGCGGCGGCGCAAGCGCGGATTCCGCTGGTCCATGTCGAGGCCGGCATGCGTTCGTTTAACCGGCGCATGCCGGAGGAAGTCAACCGCATCGTGGCGGACCATCTGAGCGACATGCATCTGTGCGTCACCCATTCGGCAGCCGAAAACCTTGCTCGCGAAGGGATCGTGCGGAATGTCCACGTCGTGGGCGATCTCATGCAGGACGCCACGCACCTGGCCACGGAAACCGCGGAACGGACATCGACGATCCTCAAGCGGCTCTCGCTGGCGCAGAAGGGTTACGGCGTTGCCACCGTTCATCGGGCGGGCAACACCGACGATCCGAATTTGCTGGCGGGGCTATTCGATTTCATTGCCGCTGAGGCACAGCGCCGGCCAATCGTGTTTCCCATCCATCCACGCACCGCACGCGCCGCAGCGGAGTTCGGTCTGGATCCGTGCCGCATGGGCGTGATCGTGATTGAACCGGTCGGCTATCTCGACATGTGCCATCTTCTGCACCACGCCAAGATCGTGCTGACCGATTCCGGCGGGCTGCAGAAGGAAGCTTACTTCCACCGCGTACCCTGCGTGACATTGCGGGACGAGACCGAATGGGTCGAGACGATCGCATGCGGCTGGAACCGGCTGTGGACAGTGCCGGACTATCGCGAGCGCCGCGAAATCGCGGATTTTGGCCAAGGCGATGCGGCCGCCAAAATTGTCCAGTGTCTGCGCGACGGCTTACAGCGTCCCGCGAACTGACCTGCGGTATCTGGCGCCTATCAGCCTATCAATCTTCGCTTGAGCGATTGCAGGGTCCAGCGGGCCCGGTCGGGGGGAATCTTGGGGCCATATTTGAGAACTGCGAAATCCCGTTCATAGAGCTTCGTCAACCGGCTGACTGTCTCGGTCGTGAGAAATTTCGTGTACGGCGGAAAACGAACGATCCCGCGCCGATCATGCCCAAAGGCTCGCGCGAAATCGGCGCGGGTGAAGTTCACGATCTCCTGCTTTGCGATTCCCGTAGCGCGCTTGGTTTGCGCGGAATTGATCTTCAATGGAACGGGGCGTTTGCCGAGCTTGCGGCAGACCTCGTTGAGGCCGGATTGAATCGACTCGAGTCGAACGAGTTGCATGCCGGAGAGTTCAGGCCAGTCCTGTGCGCTCTGCAAGCGCCAGTGATAGTTGGCGGTCGTAAGATCGATTGCTTCCAGGAAGTCGAGGAACTCGAGAAAAGTGAGTCGCCGCTCATCGTCCGGTGCCGCAAGAGAAGCGGCTACCGCGCGCCATTGCAGGCCGCTTTTGGTGTCCGTCATCACCGTGAAAGAGCTGACGGCGCGGGACAGCGGATGGCGGACGACCGCCACTTTGAGGAAGGATGGATCGCGATAATGCGCGGCCAGATTCTCATACGCCTGAGCGTGCTCGCGATACCAGAGCGACGCCAGTTCGCCCGTTCCGACGCCTCGCATCCGGTCGCCCCAGCCGGCGATTTCGAAGAACCAGCGTTGCGCAGTGGTGCTGCCGCAACGATGCATCCAGAACAGGATCAATCTACTGTCTGGATCGACAAGCGGGCGCGGAGGACGATGGATCGGTTGGCTGTTCGGCAGAAGCATGACCATGGAGCGACTACGACGCCTTCCGCAGGCAAAGCCCGACGCTGGTCGCCAGAACGTCGCAAATGTAGAGCTTCAGATGAATGTCGGAATCGAGATCGCGGTCGACAACCAGGTCCTGGGTCTCGCCGCCGGGATTGAAGTTCAGCGTCACGTCATGACCTCGCGCGCGCATGCTCTTGGCGAAATCGGCCAAGTCGCTCTCTCGATAAATCACGACCGCGCCTTCTGAGACGGTATCCACGCTGGATTCCAGATTGAATTCGAATGTGTGCGCGGCAACACCGCCGGGTCTCAGGCAATCGAGAGAATCCTGCATGAAGCGCAGACCCCCCCGCAGGTTTCCCAGATGGGACGTCACTGAAGAGGACCAGCAGAAATCGAATCCACGCAAGTCGGAGGGCACACGCTTCATCTCGATTCCTCTGTAGGAGATTCGGCGTTGCAAGACGGAGCGCTCCAGGAGACCGGGAAAGTGCAACTCGTCCAGTTCGCGCCGGCTGGCGGAGTCGTCCTGCGCCTGATCGGTCGCCGGACCGGCGGCGACGATGTCGCAGCCCCGCGATGCAAACACCGCCGGCAGCCTTTCGCGTTCCCGCAGGAAACCCAACCCTTTGTGGGCGGGGCCGATCAGGCCCGCCTGCTCGACGCAGCGGACGATGTAAGCGAATTCCCACTGTTTGCGATGGAGCCGCGGTTCTTCCAGTAGAATGGTGCAGACGCGCCGATACTCCGGCTCTCGAAACTGAGCGGCTGTGCACAGCTGGCTGACGGGCGCCGACAGGCTTGGGGATGATGGCCACCGGCGCTGCAAATCCGCGAAAAATGGATTGGACACCGTCTTAGCCAGGCCGAGTTGCGAACCTTCCTTCATCGGTGTTGGCGGACCGGGCGCGAACAGCGCGTGGCTCAGTTCGGCGTCTCGCCGCGCGCCCGCCCAAGTGTAGGGATGCAGCAGGAGCTGCACTGCGGAGTTCTTGACGAGAATGGACCTGCGGAGAGTGCCCGCCAGATTGGCTATTTCCCCGCCGTTGCAGGAGAGTTCCGTCCAGCCGGGTGGGTTTCGCCCGAAGCGGTCGACGGTCGGCGCGAGCCCTGCCGCAGCGGCGCGCTCGGGGGTCAGCCACGCTTTGGCAAACAGGCTGCGCGCCACGTCGGCGCCGGCGCCAAGCGCGGCAAGACGGCTGCGGAGACTCTGCGCCAATTCGCCGCCATGCGCGGCCACAGTGGTGATCGGGCCGAAGAGCTCCCTGGTCCGTTCGACGCGGGCCTTGAATTCGGCGAAGATCGCTTCGTTGAGAAGCGCAAGCTCGTCGGGCGCGGCACTGAGTTTGCTGAACCATTCCACGGCAGCCGTAGACTGCAGCCATTTCTGGAAAGCACGGCGATCGCCGTCGAATTTCGTCCGCGCAAGGTAGGCATCCGCCGGCGAGTCGTGCAGCCCGATATCGAGCGGCTTTGAAATCCGGTTCTTCAGCTCCAGAAACTTGCCGAGCCGAGCGCGCTCGAGTGGGGAGTAATCCCAGAAGAAGAAGAACGTCGCCGGAATTTTGTGCTGGCGATGAAGATCGATGAGCGAGAAACAGCCGGGGATATCCCGGTGGTGCACATCATAGCGGAAGGCAACCCCCCGCGGCACGGGATTGTCCGCGAGCTCGACACACTCATGGAAGCTGCAGCCGCTGCGGCGGAGGAACTCCATAAGGGCGGTGAATTCCCGCTCGAGGATTCGCCGCTCGACGGCCGAGTGCCGCTTCGCGCCGAGCAGAAGGTATGACTGCCTTGCTCTTGCGACCACGGCGCGGATGCCCATCAGGCGATATCCTGGTAGCTGCGCGTGTTCAGGCCAACCCAACGGTCGAAAATGCTGCCGAGGTCGAGAGCCACTCCGCCGCGCTGGCGCGCTTCATCGACGATCGCCTTGCCCGCGTAGCCGGCGCCGACCAGCACGAGTCGACCCCGCGGCCATTCGCCGAGTTGTTCCAGGGCTCGAGCCACGCTCGCCGGCGGAACTTCGCTATCGTCGAGATGGCGATGCTGCATCTCCAGCGCGGCATCGCCGGGCGGTACCTCGACGTGCTTGACCGCTTTGACCCCGAAGCGACTCCGGAGCGCGTCCGGCGCATGGGGATGACACGAGACCACAACCACTTCATCTGCGCCGTCCAGCAACTCCTCGTACAGGTTCCACCGGTGCAGGTCTTGCGGGATGTGCGCGGAAACGAGGATCCGGCCCGCAAGGCTGCCGGAGGCATTGGCTGCTTCCAAAGTGCTCATGATCGCAAGCAATCCACGCCCGGTTTTTGTCCGCGAAAGCGGTTGCCCGGAATCGAGCCTCACGTCGCGCAGCAACCATTCTCGGGTGGGAAAGCCCAGTGCGTCCGCACGTCCTGCGGCAGCATGCACACGCGCCGCCAGTTGAGCGCGCGCCACCGGCACAAGCGTTCGGCCCCACCAGATTTTCTCGCGCGCGGCGGAATCTTCCGCGAAATGTTCTGTGAAGCACGCTTCGTATGTCAGCGCGTTTGCTTCCCCATCCCCCAGCCGAATGAGCGAGAACGGCTGCCCGTTCGCCAGGCGATCGCGGACGATACGGACGAATGCGCGGCACGAGTCCGGATCGATGTCGGTGTCGAACAGACAGATTGCGCCGCTCTTCGTAAGCGCATCTTCCAGCGTCATGATCCTTTCCAGCGCGTTCGCGGCGCCGGAACCAAGCCGCGCCGCGCGCACCATTTTCAGAAAACGGTTCGCGGTTCGGGAGATTCGGACGGCATTTTCGCGTCGCTTGGGAAAGCAGGCGAGGATCAGCCGATGAAGACGCAAGGCTGCGGCCCGATAGTCCAGCCGGCCGCGCATCCCCTTGAGGTAAGCGCGCACCGTCGCGCGCACGGCGGCCTTGTTCCGGGATTCGAGATAGGCATGCCCCAGTCCAATGACGAAATCGGCGTCGCTGCCCCTCAGCTGATTTTGCGCGAGCAAACGGCCGAAAGCTGTCTCGGCTTCCTGCAGCCGGCGCGCCCACAAGGCGGCATTCAGCAGCTTGCGCGTGAAATCGACATTGTCGGGCAGCTCGGCGCAAGCCGACTTCCAAAATTCCGTGTGGTCCTGGTACGGCTCACGCTTGGCCAGCGCCTGTCCGCGGAGCCGCAAAGATTCATAGGGGTCAACGCGGCGGAGTTGCACCGCGATGGTTTCGCATTCCTCATAGGCGGCGGCGGTCAACAGCGCGCGGCCGTAGGCGCGCAGGACGTGGACGTCGCCGGAAAATCGATCTGCAGTGCCCTTCCACAGCGGCGCGGCTGCGGCCAATCCCTGTGCCTGCTGGGCGATCTGGGCCCGCAGGATCGCGGCGTGCGGCTCGCCCGGATGGCTCGTCTCGAGCCGCCCCGCGCACGCTTCCGCGTCCTCCAATCGTCCTTCGGCCAGCAATGCCGTCCCCAACCGGATCAGCGCCTGAAGCTTGCGGGGTTCGAGCTCAAGCGCCGCCCGCCAATGGTCCGCGGCGCCGGCGAAGTCCCCCCTGGCCTCGGCGATTCGCCCGAGCGCCATGGCGCCGTTCTCGTCCTTCGGATGCTGCCGGACGAAGGCTTCCGCCCGGGCCGACGCCTGCTCGATATCCCCCCCATAGATCAGCACACCGATGTAGCCCAGCGCCGAGGCGCGGTCCTCCGGCGCCTTTTCCACACATTTGCGCCATAGCGCCAGGGCGGACGGCCAGTCCTTCCGCCGCTGCGCCAGCCGCGCCTTTTGCAGCAAAAACCCAAGCTCCGCGCGGCCGGTGGCGGCCTGCAGCAGGTTAGGGCGGCGGCGAAACAGCGATCTCATTCGGGCGGGGCTAGGCAATCGGGCGAAGGCAGGTTAAGAGGCAGGATCGCTTGCCCTGCCGCCAATGGCCAGACGGGATCAGGAGACGCATATACCCTCTCCCGTGAAGGATAGGCGCTGCCGGGGCGTGGTTGCAACGCATTGTTCGGATTACGCAATATGCAGCAGTTCGCTAGGGCGCAGAGCTCTCATGAGTCGTCGGGGGTTGGGGTGGATAGAATGAGCGATCCGCACCTTTCGCATCTGAAGCGCCTCGAGGCCGAGAGCATCCATATCATCCGGGAGGTGGCGGCGGAATTCCGCAATCCGGTGATGCTCTATTCCATCGGCAAGGACTCGTCGGTGATGCTCCACTTGGCGATGAAGGCGTTCTATCCGTCCAAGCCGCCATTCCCGCTGCTCCATGTGGATACCACCTGGAAGTTCCGCGAAATGATCCAGTTTCGCGACGAGACGGCCAAACGGCTCGGCCTCAACCTGCTCGTCCATATTAACGAGGAAGGGGTGAAGCGCGGCGTCAACCCGTTCGACTCCGGTTCCTCGCTTCACACCCAGGTCATGAAGACCGAGGCGCTCAAACAAGCGCTCGACAAATGGGCCTTCGATGCGGCCTTCGGCGGCGCCCGCCGCGACGAGGAAAAATCGCGGGCCAAGGAGCGGGTCTTCTCGTTTCGCACCGCCACCCACGCCTGGGACCCGAAGAACCAGCGGCCCGAGCTCTGGCGGGTCTACAACACGCGCATCAACAAGGGGGAATCCATCCGCGTGTTCCCGCTCTCCAACTGGACCGAGCTGGATGTGTGGCAATACGTGATGAAGGAGGGCATCCCCATCGTGCCGCTCTATTTCGCCAAGAAGCGGCCCATCGTGGAGCGCGACGGCACGCTCATCATGGTCGATGACGGTCGGATGAAGCTGGCGAACGGCGAGACGCCCGACATGCGGATGGTGCGCTTCCGGACCCTCGGCTGCTACCCGCTGACCGGCGCCATCGAATCCGACGCCGACACGCTCGAAGGCATAGTGACCGAAATGTTCACCGCGCGCACGTCCGAACGCCAGGGCCGGCTGATCGACACCGACGAGAAAGCGTCGATGGAGAAGAAGAAGCGCGAAGGTTATTTCTGATGAACGACATCACGGTTCACGGCGATCTCGCCAAATTCCTCGCCGAGCAGGAAGGCAAATCGCTGCTGCGCTTCCTGACCTGCGGGAGCGTGGATGACGGCAAGTCCACCCTGATCGGGCGTCTGCTCTACGATTCCAAGCTGCTGTTTGACGACCACCTCTCGGCGCTGGAGAAGGATTCCAAGAAGCACGGCACCACCGGCGGCGACATCGATTTTGCTTTGCTGGTGGACGGCCTCGAGGCGGAGCGCGAGCAGGGCATCACCATCGACGTGGCATACCGCTTCTTTGCCACCGAAAAGCGCCGCTTCATCGTGGCCGACTGCCCAGGTCATGAGCAGTACACCCGCAACATGGCGACCGGCGCCTCCAACTCGGAACTGGCTGTCATTCTGGTCGATGCGCGCAAGGGCGTGCTCATCCAAACGCGGCGGCACGCCTACATCGCCTCGCTGCTCGGCATCCATCACGTGGTGCTGGCGGTGAATAAGATCGATCTGGTGGATTTCGCCCAGGACGCATTCGATTCCATCGTCGCGGAATTCACTGCGTTTGCCGGAGGGTTGGGTTTCACCAATCTGGTGGCGATCCCGATCTCCGCCCGCTTCGGCGACAATGTGATCGAGCCGAGCCCGAACACGCCGTGGTATCGCGGGCCAACCTTCCTGTCGCACCTCGAAACGGTCGACGTGGAGAGCGCGCTTGCGGAGAAACCGTTCCGCATGCCAGTGCAATGGGTCAATCGCCCCAATCTGGATTTCCGCGGCTTCTCCGGCACCGTCGTCAGCGGCCGCGTGCGCAAGCGCGATCGGCTGGTGGTCGCCAAATCCGGGCGCGAGAGCACGGTCAAGCGGATCGTCACGATGGACGGCGATCTGGACGAGGCGGTCGCAGGCGCAGCCGTCACGGTTGTGCTGGACGACGAGGTGGACGTCTCGCGCGGCGACGTGCTGTGCGAGCCGACCGCACGGCCCGAGGTTTCGGAACAGTTCGCCGCCCACGTGCTGTGGATGACGGACGACGAGATGCTGCCGAGCCGGCAATATCTGCTCAAGATCGGCACGGCGTCCGTTCTAGCCACCGTCAGCGAACTCAAGCACAAGATCGACGTCAACACGCTCGACCACCTAGCCGCCAAGACGCTGCAGCTGAACGAAGTGGGCTACGTCAATATCTCCACCGCGCAGCCGATCGCCTTCGATCCCTATCACGAGAACCGCGACACCGGCGCCTTCATCCTGATCGACCGCTTCACCAATGCGACGGCTGGCGCGGGCATGATCGATTTCGGCCTGCGTCGTGCCACCAACGTCCATTGGCAGGCGCTCACGCTCAACAAGCGGCTGCGTTCCGCGATCAAGGGACAGCGGCCGGCGGTGCTGTGGTTCACCGGTCTGTCGGGCTCCGGCAAATCGACCATCGCCAATCTGGTCGAGCAGAAGCTCTGCGGCCTTGGGCGCCACACTTACATGCTGGACGGCGACAATGTGCGCCACGGCCTCAACCGCGATCTGGGCTTCACCGATGCGGACCGGGTGGAGAACATTCGCCGCGTGGCGGAAGCCTCCAAGCTGTTCGTGGAGGCGGGAGAGATCGTGCTCGTGTCCTTCATTTCGCCGTTCCGCTCCGAGCGCCGCATGGCGCGCGAGCTTGTCGAGCAGGGCGAGTTCATCGAGATTTTCGTCGATACGCCGCTGGAAGTCTGCATGCAGCGCGATCCCAAGGGCCTGTATGAGAAAGCCAGGGCGGGCGAGATCCTGAACTTCACCGGCATCGACAGCCCCTACGAGGCTCCGGAACTCGCCGACATCACGCTTCGCACCGTGGAATCGGCCCCCGACCAGCTCGCCCTCAGAGTGGTCGAGTATCTGCGGGAGCGCGGCTTTATTCTGTGACACTGCGCTCGTGCCGCAGTTCGGCCGCGCAATCGCGCCGCGGCGCTTATTCCGACGGCGGACGAAGCAGCCGGATCTTAAGCGGATCGAGCTTGGGACTGATGTACTGAACCGAGCGCCAGGTCAGCCCCGTCTGCGGCGCAATCCAGTAGCTGTTGACGAATGACCAGTCGAGCTTCTCGCTGCGGCACTCTTCGTCCACGTGAACCGTCGGAACGGCAGTTCCGAAATTGTCGATCGACTCGGCGCCGCGCGGCGTGGCGCGGCATACGATCGGGACGGAATTCAGATGCAGGTCCGCGAAATCCGCCTCCCAGACTGTTTCCGTCACGCCGGCGGTGCCCGGTGTCGAGACTGTCTCTTATACACATCT
>DIZC01000106.1:1280-11975 GCA_002429315.1 Alphaproteobacteria bacterium UBA6038 | reverse complement strand
CAGCGTGCCCTTCTTCTCCATCTCGTAGAGTCGGTGGACGCCGGTGGTGGTTTCCTCCGTCACGCCGCGAATGTTTTTCGCCAACTCCGAATACCAGCCTTGTTTGTGCTTCAGCCGCCGCTTGATGGCGCCGAACAGTACTTCCTCTTCTTCGTTGGACGGCTCTTCGAGAAAGCGGGTGTCACCTTTCTCGGCGCGGTAGCCCAGATGCACCAGCAGGGTGGCGTCGCCGCCATCGTCGAGGATCATGTTCGGGGTGCCGCCGTCATCCCACTCGAAGATGCGGTGGGTGTATTCCCAATAGTCCTCCAGGCTCTCGCCCTTGACGGCAAACACTGGCGTGCCGCCCGCCGCAATCGCTGCCGCGGCGTGGTCCTGGGTCGAATAGATGTTGCAGGAGGCCCAGCGCACATCGGCCCCCAGCGCCTTCAGGGTTTCGATCAGCACGGCCGTTTGGATGGTCATGTGAAGGGAACCGGCGATGCGCGCGCCCTTGAGCGGCTGTTTGGCGCCGAATTCCGCGCGGGTGGCCATCAACCCCGGCATCTCGGTTTCGGCGATGTCGATTTCCTTTCGGCCCCAGTCGGCGAGGTTGATGTCCTTGACGGCGTAATCGTGGCTCACGGGCAGGGCTCCTGGACGGCGGGGCGGATATATCAGGGGGCCTGCGCCATCGCAACAGGATATAAAGGAATGCGAATGTCTTTATCCGATGCTCGGACCGATAGCGCCTCGGGCTACACTACATCTTGTACGTGGCTTGTGTTTCAAGCAGTCCGCGTATGGAAAGTTGACATATGTGAGGCTCCGGAGTCACATTCCGCCGCAGCATGTCTACAACTGAAGCAAGCGCGCCGAAACGGTCCTTCTGGTGGGGGTGTGCCGTGAAGGCGGCGACCGGCTGCGTGTCCTTCGCCAACGATTGGCAATGGCTCCTTGGTCTTCCCGCCGCTGCTGCCGCGTTGGGGTGGGCCTTGGGCTGGGGCCGCTCCGTATTGTTGTTTCAGAACCACCCAATACTAGCGCCCATGGCGTTCGCTGCCGCGGGCTTCCTGCTGACGTGGCCAATTAAGTTTGTCTACCGCGTTGGCATTGTGGCGCCAGAGATGTGGCGCGAGGAAAAGGCTCGGGCTGACAAGCTTGAGGAACATGCCGCGAGAAAGCCACTGGAGATTGTATTTAAGCGAGGACCTAGTTTTCACCGCGTGATCATTGGCCCAGATGATGGTCAGGATTGGTTGATTGCGCTGCACAACACGACTCACGACACGACAATCAGAGACGTTGGTCTGTACGTCACAGAATGCTCTTGGATGGGCAACATGCCCATTCCGTTGTGGCCCGTTGGCAAAGAGAAGAACATCAAACCGCAGCAGTACCTGTTCTATAAATTCGCCAGCTACCGAAATTCCTTACCAAACTGGATTACATTGTGCCGAGAGATGGGAGGCGAGTCGTTTGGTTTCGACGCACTTAGGGTGAGGGTAGAGGCGTTCGCTGAAAATGCCCACGCTCAACAGTGGTTTGACATTGCTCTCGCTGACAACGGCCTGAACATCTCGCCGGAAACTGGCGAATGGGAACACAAGTACGAAGTGCCCGTAGTCGTTACGGTCGTACCAAACCAACCTGCTAAGGACGTTCCATCTCCCGCCATTTTAGCGGGTGAGTGGATATTTGAATTTGCGCCGGCTTCTGCAATCCACGGCAGAAAGAAGCTCACGTTCAACGCAGATGGAACAATTGGCATGGGCCAGAATAAAAATGAGGACCATTGGGAGATGGAAACCGCTGGAACTCTTGCCATCTGGAGACATGACGGAACGCTTCAAAACCGTTTCCGATACGATGAAAAACAAGACCGCTTCATTTGTACTAACGATTCAACCGCTGTTGGTCTCAAAGACCAATCCATCTATCGGCCCCAACTCCAGGTATCTGGCTGATGTCTGTCGGCAAGTACATCAGTCTCGAAGAAGCGTTGCGCAAGCCAAGATTGCTGCCGCGCTTCATTCGCGAACGCATTGCCGCGGGGCATGGTCAGGGAGACCGGGAGCGCTTCGACGCCACACTGGAAAGCATGGTCAGAAATTCTCCACCAGACGCTGAAACATCATCTGGGGCGAATGGCGAAGATTGTACCGAAACTCAAATTCGCGGCAGTAGTTCGCGAGGTACTTCCGGGAGACGTGGACGTGCGTCCCGCGAATAGACCGCTTCAGCATGGACCAGAAGCCCTCAAGCGAATTTGTGTGGTGAGGGCCGCGCACCCATTCTTCGCGCGAGTGGTCAACCGCACCATGCTCGTATCCGAGTTCCGGCAGCTTGTCGTACACAAGCCATTGGTCAGTGCTTATCGTGCTGCCCTTTTCGATGTTGCGCTGAATGTGCGGCAACAGGGACGCGCGGGAAACGTCCGGCACAACGCGCGTCATGACATCGCCGCCGCGTTCCAGCATGCCGAACACGACCATCTTGTTTGTGCCGCGACCGGGGCGGCCAGTGTGCTGGCGACCGCCGATGAAAGTTTCATCCGCCTCACAATGTCCGCCAAGCGAGGGGTCGCCGTCCGTGAAGCCCATGTGCTTGCGGATGAGGTGCGCCATGCGGAACGCCGTGGGGTAGCTCACGCCCAATTGTCGCTGCAATTCCTTCGCCGGAACGCCGTGGCGCGTCGTGGTGAAAAGGTAGATCGCGTAAAACCACTTGGTCAGCGGAGTGTGGCTGTCCCGGAACATCGTGTTCTGCATCGGGTGGACGTGGTGCCCGCAATTGCAGGTGTAAGCCGGATGCTTCGCCAGCTTTCGGAACGTGCCAATTACCCCACATTTGGGGCAGGGGAACTCTGCCCCGTACCGCAACTGAAAAAGGTGTTCCAGACAGGCGTCATTGTCCGGGAACATCTTGAAAAAGTCTTGAATTGTCAGGGTCTTGGGCATGATGTCTCCCTCATACCCACAAATATAGGTGGTCAGGTCACATATGTCAAGTTTACAATCGCGAAGCAGTCGAATTCACCGATTCCGTTGAATCAAGCGCTTTGCTTCGGCCCGGCGCAATTTTATGTCGGATTTGAATTGCGAGATTCGAGATTTTTTTGCTCGTCAGCCTCCTCGCGATCATTCCTCAGCCTCGATCGCCACCCGCTTTCCTTCTGCCTGCTCCTTGTCTCCGATTAGAACGATACAAGAACTTTGCTCCGAGGTCAAGCAGGGCTGCCGCTGCTGGAGCAAATTCCCCGGTCAAGCGAATTGAGGCGCTACGCTAGGGTCCGTCGACTTGGTAGCCCTGGGCGCGCAGGAGAGCGGTGACGCTTTTCGGGCCGACCAGATGGCCGGCACCCACCGTGACGAAGAAAACATGCCGCTCGGTCAGCATCCTGTCCAGCTGCGCCAGCCACGCGCGGTTGCGGTCCTCGAACAGGGTTTTCTCGGCCTTGGGATTTTCCTTGAAGCCGCTGTTCATCAGTTGGTTGAGCTTGTTTACGTCGCCGCGCGCCCAGGAAGTCACCAAGTCGTTCACCGACAGAGTCTCGTTCAGCATCTCCTTGAGCCCCGCGTCGAATTCCTGGATTTCGAGCGACTGATCCTCCGGCATCAGCAGCTTCAATTGCTGCTCGGGGGTTTCGAAGGCGCGGAACGAAGCGCCGCTCCTCTTGGCGGCGATGCCATAGACCTGCCGATCCAGACCGGTGTCGGCGGAGAAGTGCTGCTGCGTCACCATGCCGGTTTCCAGCACCAGCAGCGCAAGCCACGGGCGCATCGGCGTCAGCTTGTCGGGAGGGACGTGGGTGAGGTTCAGCGCGGCGATATAGTCCTTGCGCGCTTCCGCGTTGAGCAGCGACGGGAGCGCCATCCCGGGCGGCAGAAATCCGTTCTCCTTGATGAACTCCTGGATGTCGGTCTTTTGGCTGGCATCCATGGGAATTTCGAACACGAACGTGTCGGCGGCGTTGAGAGCCGCGTCCACGGCGGGCGTCCGCCAGCGCATCTGCGCCGGCAGAACATGAATGGAGCCCAGCAAGTAAATCGTGGCCTTCGGTCCGTGCACCGTCCACATGGCAGGATGGGCCTGCACCGGCGCCGCGCCGGGTTCGGCGCAGGTCGCCGAGGGGCCCGCCAGCAACAGAACCCAAGCCAACGCGCCGACGGCGTGACCGATGCGCGCGCGGAGAGAATGCATGCCTTCTCGGTGCCGGCTCACCGGTAGGCGAACGGCGGATTTTTCCGCTTCAGATCGCGATAGCGGTCGCGCAGTTTCGTCTGTCGCGACACCAGCGGAATGTTCTGTCCGCGGATGAATACCGCCGTGGGCGCGCTCGTCACGTTCAGCGGATCGCCGTCCCAGATCACGACATCGGCATCCTTTCCCGGCTCCAGCGTACCGTACGCGTCGGCAATGCCCCAGACCTGCGCCGGGTTGCGGGTGATGGCGGCAAGGGCGTGATCCCACCGCATGCCATTCGCCACCGCGTTGCCCGCGATCTGCGTCACCGTGCGCGCGTAATGCGCGGGGTCGTCGTTCTGCGGCTGGAACACCACCGTCACGCCCGCCGCATCGAGTCGCGCGGCATTGCGCAGCGTTGCGCCGAGATCGGAGAAGGTGAACGGCAGATTGAGGTCGTTGTCGATCACCACCGGCACCTGCGCCTGCGCCAGACCGCGCCCAACCTTCCACGCTTCGAGGCCGCTCAGGATTACCAGCTTTAGCTTGTTCGTCTGACAATATTGTAGCACCTGGCGAATATCTGAAGCGCGGTCCACATTTACGATCAGCGGCTCGCGGCCGTGGATCACCGGCTCGAGCGCATCGAGATCGATGCGGGCGGTGCGCTGATCGCGCGCGCCGCCGGGGCGGTGATAGCCCGCGCGGTCCGCCCAGTACTCACGGGCATCATCCAAGGTTTCCCGGAATTCGGCCCACAATGTGGGGCGGCTCGTCTGCCCGCTGCCGGTCGACAGATCCACCACCATGCCAGCTTGGGGCTTGTCGATGAGGTTGGGACCGTTCCCTAGATCGATCACTGCCGCTTGGCCGCGGAATACTCCGCTGCCGGTCGCAGGCGCGGTGAGCGAGCGGGTGACGCCGGCGATCCGGGCTATCGGGATCAGCGTGGAATCGGGATTGATGGCGTCGGTGACGTCGAACGCGGCGGAGGCAGGGGTTTCTCCCAGTTTGGGCGCCGCGGTGTCGCCATCGAAGCGGCTCGCGTCGAGGCCGGGACCGGAATCGTCGCTTCCGCTGGCCCCCAGCGAAATCTCCACGATCCCCAGCTGGGTGAAGGACGCCATGAGCCCCGGCGTGACCGGCCGGCCCTTCGCATCGACGATCTTGGCGCCGTCAGGCGGCGTGAGCCCCGGGCCGACCTGGACGATGTTGCCGCCCTCGATCAACACGTCCGCGTTGTTGAGCGTACCGAGCGGACCCACGGTATAAACGTGGCCGTGCTGGATCAGCGTGGCGGACATCCCGGGTGGCAGCGGCTTCACGGCAGTCGGTGTCGGCGCTCGGTTGACGGACGGTGCGGGCTTGGTGGGGGGGTGGTTCGCGTTCGCTGGCCGATTCGCCTGTAGCGGAGTCTGTTGAAGCGGATTCGGTGCCGGTGGAGACTGCTGTTGCTGCGGAGGATTCTGCAACGGCCGCGGTGCGGTAGGCGCCTGTGCCAAAGCAATCGATGCCAGGCAGGCCCCCACAATGATGGCGAGCAGAACGTGTTTCATTGCCCCGCGCCTCCGAAGTTGGCGTTGTTCTCCTGCCCGACTTCGAAATCGGTGCGCGGACTTATCCGCGGATTGTCGCGGTCGAAGAGCAGCGCGCCATCGACGAACACCTTCTCCGCGTGCGCATAGACGCTGAGCGGATCGCCGTCCCAGATCACCACGTCGGCCATCTTGCCCTTTTCCAGCGTGCCGGTCTGGTTGAGAATGCCGAGTGCGTAGGCGGGATTGCGCGTCATCCAGGCGATCGCGTGCGCGCGGGTGATGCGGTAGCCCATGCGCCGTCCCGCGGCCATCGCCTTCGCGACTTCCTGATTCAACCGCTGGATGCCGATGGGATC
The DNA here is from genome assembly GCA_002429315.1 of Alphaproteobacteria bacterium UBA6038. GTDB lineage: Bacteria > Pseudomonadota > Alphaproteobacteria > Micropepsales > Micropepsaceae > Rhizomicrobium. Next base: position 5,917 of record DIZC01000106.1, on the reverse strand, counting down.
GTCGGAGTGGATCATGGCGCAGGCGCCAGCATGGTCCACCATCGCGATTCCCTCCGGCACCGCGTCGTAAGCTTCCATCTTGAAGCCCCACCAGTCCGCCCACATTACGGCGCAGATGTCGTTCTTCTTGAGCAGGTCCGCGACCTTGTAGGCCTCGGTGGCATGATGGAACGCGGCGATGCGGAAGCCGAATTCCTTTGCCACGTCGATCATCGTGGCCATCTGGTCGCCCCGGTAGCAGTGCATTTGCACCGGGATTTTTTTGTCGAGCACCAGTGCGAGCGTTTCGAGCCCGATGTCGCGGTCCGGCTTGTCGCCGCCGGATTTCCAATATTTGCGCCACTTGTCGCGATATTCCGTGGCTTTCTCGAAGGCGGCGCGATAGCCGGCGACATTGCCCATCTGCGTCTGCGGCCCGCCTTTCTCTCCGTACACGCGTTTGGGGTTTTCGCCGCACGCCATTTTGAGATCGTACGGCGCACCCGGGAATTTCATGCCCTGTGCGGTGATCGACGGCACATTCTTCAGCACCACGGAGCGGCCGCCGATGAGGTTGGCGGAGCCGGGAAGAATCTCCAGCGCGGTGACGCCGCCGGCAAGCGCGCGCGTGAAGCCGGGATCCTGCGGCCAGACGGAATTCTCGGCGCGCACTTCCGGCGTGGTCGGCTTAGTCGCCTCATTGCCGTCGGACATCGCTTCGACGCCCGGCGAGGGATAGACGCCCAGATGCGAATGGATGTCGATGATACCCGGCGTCACGAACTTGCCCTTGCCGTTGATCACCGCGGCGCCTGCCGGCTCCGGCACCTTCGCCCCGATCGCCGCAATCTTGCCGTCCTGCAGAAGGATGGAGGCGGTGGTGAGCTCCTTGTCCGTACCGGTGAGAATGGTGGCGCCGCGGATAATGGTGGGCCGCGAGGGCAGCGGTTTATAGGTGGAGGGGAACTGCTCGTTGGGAAATTTGTCGCTCACCGCCTCATTCTTGGGCGCGGGATGCAGATTCGGGATGATCGCCCAGGCAAGCAGCAGCGTTGCCACCACAATAGCGGCCGCGCCCCAGATCGGCAGTCTTGGCCCCATGGCTTCTTCGCCCCTAAAAATGACGGGCGAAGGTTTGCTTGGCTTCCATTGCCTGTGCAACGGGCCGTTTGCCCCGGCGCGTGACAATCTGGTGATAAAACGAAACTTTGAGGGGGCATACCCGTCTTTGGGGCGAAGAAAGACCCAACAGGAGTGCACACATGATTCGGAAGGTTGCGATTGCCGCCGCGGCGCTCGGCATTTTTTCTGCCCAGCCCCTCATGGCGCAGACAGCCCCGGTGGAAATGGGACATCCAGCCATGGGCGCGATGGCCGGCATGCATGGCATGCATGAGGGGGGGGCGCCGTTCCTGATGCTGCTTCGGTCCGCCAACCTGACGCCGGCGCAGCAATCCCAATTGCGCCAGATCATCGCCTCGGCGCGTCCGCAGCTGCAGGCTCTGCACGCGCAGATGGAGGCGCTGCATCAGCAGATTGCCGACAAGCTTCTGGCCCCAGGCAGCGTGGCAGCCGGCGACATTCGCCCGCTGGTGCAGAAAATGTCGGGCGTGGAGGGACAGCTCATGGAAAACATGACGGCAACGGCCTTGGCAGTGCGCAACGTGCTGACGCCGGAACAGCTCATCCAGCTGACAAAGCTGCACCGGAAGCTGCAAAGCCTGCACAGCCAAATCCGCAGCTTGGTGGGCTCGGATGCGGAGATGGGAGGGTCTGGCGACTGACTCAGCTCGTATGGTCGCTCCCCGGCCGCTGCCGGCCGAAACGCTTGCGCTGATTGCGCGCGCTGGCAGCGGCGAGCGCCGCGCCATCGAGCGGCTGGTCGGGCTTTATCAGCAGCGCGTGGCGCGCTTTGTTATTGGCCAGACGAAAGACGAGGCGCACTACGAAGATCTTTGCCAGACCGTGTTCGTGAAGATGGTGCTGGGGCTGCCGCGGTTGCGGTCGCCGGAGCGTTTCGAGCCGTGGCTGTTCCAGATCGCGCGGAATGTCTGCCGCGATCATCTACGCGCGACGAGAGGATGGCGGAAACTCTTTGCGGTATTCGCGCCGTCCCATGAAAGCGTGTCAGCGCCGGAGCCTCCGCCCCAAACCGATGTGGTAGACAGGATGGAAAAGCACATGGCAGAATTGCCGAAGGCGCAGCAAACCGTGCTGCGGCTGTCGCTCGAAGGCCGGAGTTATGACCAGATGGCGCGGCTGTCGCGGTCGAGCGTACCGGCGGTGAAGTCGCGCCTGCATCGCGCACGCGAAAATCTGCGCCTGCTGCTTGCGGGAGATACGGAATGACGAACCCCCGATCTGCCGATCGTGAGCTGTCCTTCAGCCCGGATTTTGCCGCGCGGGCGATGACGCAGGCGAACACAATTCGCAAGCGCCGCCGCGCGTGGTACTTGGGCGTTGCTTCCGCGGCGCTCGCTGGCATGGGCGTGACGGTAAGTGCGGTGCTCGTCGTTCCAGCGCGCCTTGCCGCACCTGCGCCAAGCATGTCGCTTGCAGCGGGACCGGAGGAGCGCATCGACGTTCGGGGCGACACGCGAACCGACCCACTGCAGGTCCTGTTTCCGGATGCAGTGCCGGTGGTCCGGTTCGCCGACCGGTACTCCGAGATGGCTTACGGTCGTGAGGGCAGGGCAGGGGAACTGCCGCTCGCCAATGATGGCGAAGACGCCGGCGATCTCTAAGCACTCAATCTTCGCCGAATTTTGCGTCGATGAGCGCGAGCACGGCGGACAATGCCTCGCGCGCGTCGGACCCTTCCGCGCTCACCTCGATCTGAGTGCCTGTCCGGGCATTCAGCATCATCAGCCCCAGAATGGAACGCGCATCCACCGCTTCGCCATCCTTCGTGACCTGGATCACCGATCGGAATCGCGCCGCAGCCTCCACCAGCTTGGCCGCAGCGCGGGCATGCAGTCCCAGCCGATTGGTAATGACGGCCACGGCCGTGAGCCGCTCCGCCACCGTCAGGGCCCGCAGGCAAGGTCAGCGGAGCCGGCCCGCATGTACTTGCGGCCGGCTTCAATCGCCTCTCGCACGGCTTGCTCGAGCGGCAGCTTGCCGCGAACATCCACCAGCTTGATCAGGCTGGGCAGATTGGCCCCGGCCAACACTTCGATCTTGCCACGCTGAAGCAAGGTGAGCGCGAGATTGCAGGGGGTACCGCCATACATGTCGGTGACGAGCACGGTTCCGCTGCCGGTATCCACGGATTTGGCGGCCGCAGCGATCTCCCGCTGACGGCGCTCGACATCGTCTTCCGGCCCGATGCAGACGGCGCGCAGTTGGGCTTGCGGCCCGACCATGTGTTCCATGGCGGCGATGATTTCCTGAGCCAGGCGCCCATGGGTGACGAGAACGATGCCGATCATTTTGCGACCTGCGGGAAGGGTGAGGCACGATAGCGATGTTGCGGACACATGGAAGACCTCAAGACGCCTTGCGGCCGCCGCGGAAAAGTGCCTTGGCATGGGCGGCCACGGCTGCCGCAATTTTCGCCGGCGCTGAATTTTCGAACGACGCGAGATATATCACTGGGGGGCGCAGATGATTTGCGAGAGTGACCGCGGAAGGTGGATGGTAGCGCTCGGTCACTGGGAGTCTGGGGATATCTTGCGACGCGACCAGGCGGACAGCGAGCGCAATTCGCGCCTGTTGCACGTACGGAAGCTCCAGGATTCCCACGCCTCGGACCTCCAGAAGCCCGCAAAGCCTCGCTGCCGGCCGCGCCATCAACGCGCCGTCGCTCGTAAAAAGCTCCGTGCGATCGTCCGACAGGAGGATGGCGCCCAACTGAATGAGGCGCAGAGCAAGATCGGATTTTCCCGAGCCGCTTTCGCCGAGCAGCAGAACGCCGGCGTCTGAAGGCGCGCTGAACGGTTCGCCGGCGCGGCCGAGGATCACGCAGCTCGCATGAATCGTCACGCACCCCTCGCAACCGGCAACTCGACGGCAAACCGGGCGCCTTTGCCCTCGCGGTTCTCGGCCCAGATGCGGCCTCCCGCCCCGTTTACGATCTGCCGTGCAATCGAGAGGCCGAGGCCTGAGTTCTTGCCAAAGCCGTGCTCCGTCGGTCGCTCGGTGTAGAAGCGATTGAAGATCGTCTCAAGATTCTCCGGCGGAATTCCCGTTCCGTCATCCTCCACGCAGATCCGGATCCACCCATCGAGAGGCCGCGCCGTTAATAATACCGTGCCGCCGTCCGGACTGAAGGAGATGGCATTGTCGATCAAATTGCGGAAGACCTGGCCTAGACGCTCGTCGCGGCCCATCACGATCATTTCGCTGGCCCCGGCATCCAGATGCAGCGCAATGCCCCGCGGCAGACCGAGCATGCGATAAATTTCGGCGATGTTGGCCAGCAGTTGCGTGATGTTGACCGGTTCGGAGGCTTCGCGGCTCAGCTCCGCGTCCAGCCGCGAAGCGTCGGAGATGTCGGTAATGAGCCGATCGATCCGCCGCACATCGTTGCGAATGATCTGCATCAGTCGCTCGCGCCCCCCCGCATCGTTGGCACGGGCCAGCATCTCGACCGCGCTCTTCAATGAGGTGAGCGGATTCTTCAGTTCATGCCCCACGTCGGCGGCGAAGCTTTCGAT
>DIZC01000106.1:947-1080 GCA_002429315.1 Alphaproteobacteria bacterium UBA6038 | reverse complement strand
TCGGCGGCGAAGCTTTCGATCGCGTCGATGCGGTCGTACAGGGCTCGCGTCATTGCGGAAAGGCTGCTGGCGAGGTCTCCGATTTCGTCGCCGCGATCCGACATCGGCGGAATCGCCTCTCGCCCCAAACGGC
>DIZC01000106.1:478-701 GCA_002429315.1 Alphaproteobacteria bacterium UBA6038 | reverse complement strand
CACCCGATCGGCAGCGGCGGCGAGCCGACGAATGGGTTCTGCGATGAACCCGGCCAGATAAAGCGAGGAAAGCAGCATTACGATCAGGGCAACCAGGAAGACTTCAATCAACGTCGCCCGCTCGATGCGCAGGATGGCATCGATATCGCCGCCTTCGGTGGACACCATGAGGACGCCGTAGATGGCCTTCAGACGCTGCACGGGCAGGGCCACCGACAGGATC
>DIZC01000106.1:0-204 GCA_002429315.1 Alphaproteobacteria bacterium UBA6038 | reverse complement strand
CGGGCAGGGCCACCGACAGGATCAGCCGGTTGCGCTCGTCGACGCGTTCCGCCGTCGCGGTCTCGCCGTTGAGTGCGACGTTGACTTCGGAATAGACGCGGCCGTCGTTCCCCGCTTCGAAGTAGGGAGCCAGATGCGTGAAAGGGCGGACCCCCATCACGCCGTCGTAGAGGCGGCGCCACGTCTGCCCCATGCGGCTCCAGA
>DIZC01000116.1 GCA_002429315.1 Alphaproteobacteria bacterium UBA6038 | reverse complement strand
AGATGTGTATAAGAGACAGTCGCTGAACTGATCGATGTCCGGGTACGCCTGCGCCTTGTCCACATTCACCAGCGTCCAGGTCTGGCCACCGTCGGTCGAGTGACTTACGCCGATCCTGGAACCGTTGCTCAAATCGAACTGAGTCATGGACACGTAGAGCGATTTCTGGAATGGGCTGCCCGAACCGTTGTCGATTTCAAGCCAAGGCTTATCCATGAAGATTCCCTGCACGTCGGCCGCGACGACAGGGGTATTCCATGCATTCTTTTTTTTGTTCCATGAGGCGATCACGATCTCGCCGTTGCCACTGGCGTCTTCGTCAATGCCGCCGCCATAAACGACGCTGTTCTTGCCGGTCAGATAGCCCAGCACCGGATCGCCGAACCCGCCTAGGGCAGCCGGCTCGAGCGGGAAGCATGTCGCGGTCCACGTCGAGCCGCCGTCGGTCGAAAAATAAAAGCCCTGGAATGAGCCGCAATTGTAGTCGTTGGCGCCGCTGACCATGTGGGTGGCATCGCCAGGATCGACGGCAATCGGCGTTTCATTGGCCACTGACGCGCCGTTGCCTCCGGACGCCTGCACGTTGGGCAGGGCCGAAGCGGGCAACCGGCTGCGGCTGGCGGCGATGTGCGCAGCGCCGATCCGCTCGACCAGTCCGGATCGAATTCCGCGCGCCATCAGCACGCTCCCGGACAACGGGCTGTTCATCTTGAACGCCCGCGGTGTCATCTGATGGGATGTTGTTCGAGAAGATTGCGCGAGCGTCGGGATTCCCGCCGCCGCTGCACAGGCCAACGCCAAGCCGGTCGCGAGCCCCCACCGTAATTTCGACATGTATTTCCTCCAACTCGTGCAAAGAGTAGAGGCAGGGAAAGTCACGAAGTCGTTCCGCGGAACGGCTTCCCGAGCTCTCCGGTCGCATGGCCGCCACTCACCGCTCTATGGCGGGCGAATGCGCCGGTTCACTCTTTAGATCGACACCCCTGCTGCCCAACCCGTCAGCACTGCCACGGTGAGATTGGCAGCTTTGCCGGTTTCACCCACCATTACAATCCTGAAACCCTTCTCCAGGCGGAAAAATTTTTGCGCGCCAACGAAGTCGGTTCCGGTAGCGCGCGGCCGCCATGCTTCGCGGCCGAACCGCTACCGCGGCCCTTCGGCGCGCCTCACTTTGGTGACCCAGCGATCTCCCTTCCACACGTCAATAGTGTGGCCGTCGCGCAGGCAGCGCGCCCGCTCCAGCGCCGCGTAATCGTCCAGGCAATCCTGCTGCTCCTCGGTCACCGGGTTCCCCTCCGGGTCCAGAATCTGGAAGCGATAAAGGCTCACGGCCGCACCCTCTGTATCGAAAGCCACGTTTCTCCGAAAAACGGCGACAGGCTTCCCGAGTTCCCGTTTTTGCGATTGGGTTTTCAACAAAAAGCAACGCCCGAGCCACATATGGATCCGTGGAGCCAGGCGGCGCGATGGTCTAGTCTGCCGCGCGGCTGGGAGAGGGGGGACGTGGAAGACGATCTAACCCGCGCCCAGCATTATCGTGTCCGTGCGGCCGAGATGCGCGAGGCCTCCAGGCAGGAGAGCGATATCAAGCGCCGGACCGAACTGCCGGAACTGTCCAGGCAATATGACAGGCTGGCGGAAAAGCTGATTGAAAATCACCGCATCGATTAGAAGCCGCCGCGGTCGCCGATGGTACCGGTGCTGAGGGTGACGACCGCAAGCCAGGCATCGATGGCTTTTTTGGCTGCGGCGATTGCGGCCTCGCGCGTCCGATATCCTTCCACGGCGGTGGGGCGCGGCTGTCCACGGGCCAGCCGCCGATCCCGCCGGGGAAAGATCTTGTAGTGCCACACCCCATCGTCGTTGTGGGGAATGGAGAAGGGCACGCCCCGATACTCGCCGGTCGCTATCATGCGGTCCATGCTGGCGCGGCCTACATGAAAGGAACCTGAACGGCGTTCCGGCCGGATGTCTCGCCGCCGATGCGCCACCGCCCCGGCATATTGCCAAATAGCAATCCCGTCTAAGCTGGCGCATGCATGTGTTTGCATTGGATGCCCGGCTTGCAGCCGAAACGGCCTTCGTCACCGATTGGGCGCTGTCCCGGGTGCTGCTGAGAGACGATGCGCGATTCCCGTGGCTGGTGCTGGTGCCGCGGCGGCCGAACGTGAGGGAGCTGCACGATCTGACGCACGCCGAGCGCATGGTGCTGATCGAGGAGATCGCCCGCGCCAGCCGCGGTCTCAAGCAAATTGCCGGCGCAGCGAAGATCAACGTGGGCGCACTCGGCAATCTGGTGCCGCAGCTGCACGCCCATGTGGTGGCGCGCACATTGGACGATGCCGCTTGGCCTCGTCCAGTCTGGGGACACGGCCTCACGGTGCCGTACGACCCGCCCACCCGAGACGCTCTGCTGGCGCGCCTACGGTCCGGATTGTGAGGCCGCCCTCTCTCCGTTTGGTGGATCGTCGCGGCGCTTTTTCTGGAGCGGTTGGGCATCGCTGGCGGTATGCTATTCTCGCCGATACCAGGCGGTAACATGGCAACCATGGGCGATCAATTCTCCGGATCATGTTCTTGCGGCGCAGTGAAGTACCGGCTCACGAGTGCGCCGATGTTCATGCACTGCTGTCATTGCACGGACTGTCAGCGGCAGACCGGCTCGGCGTTCGTGCTCAACGCGCTGATCGAAACCGACCGCGTGCAAGTCCCGCAGGGCGATACGCGCAGCTTTCCGCAGCCGACCGATTCCGGCCGGCCGCATGTCATCCATCGCTGCCCCGATTGCGGCACCGCGCTTTGGAGCAACTACGGCGGCCGTGAGCAGCTGCGCTTCGTGCGCGTCGGCACGCTCGATGCGCCTGCCGCGCTGCCGCCGGACGTGCACATCTACACCCGCTCGAAGCAGCCATGGGTGAAGCTGCCCGGCGACGGGAACGGCGCCACCACCGGCAAGCCGGCGGGCGTGTTCGAGGCCTACTACGATTCCGCCGAGCTGTGGCCGGCGGACAGCCTTGCCCGCCGCAAGGCGCTCTTCGGCTGATGCAATTCAAGACGAGGGTCTGCGCTGAGTTGTTTCTCGTGCTCGGCGCCCGCTAAGGTTCGCCGAAGCAGCGAGGCTTCATGAGCGAAACCAAACCAGTGACTCCCGTGGCACCCGTTCCAGCCGCGACCGTTCTGATCGTGCGCGACAGTCCGGCGGGGCTGGAAGTGTTCATGGTCAAGCGCCACCACGAGATCGATTTCGTGGCGGGGGCGCTGGTGTTTCCCGGCGGCAAGGTCCACGCCGGCGACCGCGAAGCGGGCCTGAGCGACCACACCGACGGCGTGGAAGGGTGGTCGGCGGAGCAGCGGGCGCTTGGCGCGGCCGCGATCCGCGAAGCGTTCGAGGAGTCAGGCATCCTGTTCGCGCGGGACGAGGGCGGCCGGCAATTGGTTTCGGCCGAACATCTCGCCCGCCTCGACGCCTATCGGCAACCGCTCGAGAAGGATGAAATGAGCCTGTTGGATGTCCTTCGCCGCGAACGACTTCGCTTGGCGTGCGATCATCTGGTGCCGTTCGCCCACTGGATCACGCCCGAGAACATGCCCAAGCGCTTCGACACGCAGTTCTTTCTGGCGGCGGCGCCTCCCGGCCATGCCGGCGCCCATGACGGGCGCGAGTCGGTGGATTCGGTCTGGATCAGGCCGGAGACGGCCATTGCCGATCGCAAGCGCTGGAACGTGATCTTTCCCACCAAGCTCAACCTGATGAAGCTTGCGCAGGCCAAAACCGTTGCGGAAGCCGACACCTTCGCGCGGGCAAATCCGCCGCTTACCGTGATGCCGTGGGTCGAGCAGACAGCCGAAGGTCCTCGCCTGCGCATCCGCGACGACGCGGGATACGCGCAAACCTCGGCGCTGCTGCGCGACGCGCTTTAGATGTCCGCCTAAAGGGACGGTGAATTCAGTCGAGGAACTGTTCGGCGAGGATGCGCTCATCGAGGCTGTGGCCGGCGTCGAACAGCATCGTCATGGCGACCGAGCGGTCCTCCGCCACATCGACACAGGTCACATTGCGGACTTCGAAATCGTCCGCCACCGCGCTCACCGGCCTTTTGTCTGCCTCCAGCACCTCGAACCGGGTGCGGGCCCGATGCGGCAACAAGGCACCGTGCCACCGCCGCGGCCGGAACGCGCTGATCGGCGTCAGAGCCATTAGCGCCGCATCGATCGGCAGAATGGGCCCATGGGCGGAGAGGTTGTAGGCGGTGCTGCCCGCCGGGGTGGACACCAGCACCCCATCGCAGATGAGTTCGTGGATGCGGATCTTCTCGTCCACGAAAATCCGGATTTTCGCGGCCTGCCGGGTCTGGCGCAGCAACGAGACCTCGTTGAACGCGAGCGCTTCCATCGTCTTGCCGTTTGCGGCGGCTCGCATCCGCAGCGGATGAATTTCGGCGGATTCGGCCTGTTCCAGCCGCTCTTCAAGGCCGGCCTCGCGATATTCGTTCATCAGGAAGCCGACGGAGCCGAGATGCATGCCGTAGATCGGCTTGCCTTTGCCAAGAAACGCGTGGAGCGTCTGCAGCATGAATCCGTCGCCACCGAGCGCGACAACCACAGCGGCCTTCTCCGGGCCGGCATCCGTGTAAAGGCCGCGCAGCGCAGCCAGCGCGGTCTCTGCCTCCGAGGTCTCCGCCGCAACGAAATGGAGCGCGCGCGCCATCGGCGCATCAGCCCCCGGTGAGCGACATGTGCCGCATCAGCGCTGGCGCCTGCCGTCGGCGATCGATAACGAAGTCGTGACCCTTCGGCTTGCGGGCGATCCCTTCGTCGATGGCAGCGTCGAGCAGCCCGTCGTCTTTGGATGCGCGCAAGGCCGCGCGCAGGTCCGCGCTGTCGTTCTGTCCGAGGCACATGAACAGAGTGCCCGTGCAGGTCACGCGCACGCGATTGCAACTCTCGCAGAAATTGTGTGTGAGCGGCGTGATGAACCCGAGCCGTCCGCCGGTCTCCGCCACGCGGACATAACGCGCAGGGCCGCCGGTCCGGTGATCGCTTTCCTCCAATGTATACCGCTGAGCGAGCCGCGCGCGCACCAGAGACAGGGGTAGGTATTGCTCGGCGCGGTCCTGCTCGATGTCGCCCAGCGGCATGGTTTCGATGAGGGTGAGGTCCATCCCCCGGCCGTGCGCCCATTCCAGCATCCCGGGAATTTCGAGTTCGTTCACGTCGCGCAAGGCCACGGTGTTGATCTTGACGGAAAGTCCCGCGGCTTGCGCTGCATCGATTCCTACCATCACTTTGGACAAATCGCCCCAACGCGTGATGGCGCGGAATTTGGCGGCATCTTGCGTGTCGAGCGAGACGTTCACGCGACGCACGCCAGCCGCAAACAAAGCTTGCGCGAAGCGCGCCAGCTGACTTCCGTTTGTCGTGAGTGTCAGCTCGTCGAGACCACCGCCGAGACGGGCGCCGAGGCGCTCCAACAACCACATCACATTCCTGCGGACCAGCGGTTCGCCACCGGTGATGCGGAGCCGCTTCACACCCTTGCGGATAAAGGCGGCGCAGAGTCGTTCCAGTTCCTCGAGAGTGAGCAGTTCCGCCCGGGGCAGGAAAGTCATGTGCTCCGACATGCAATAGACGCAGCGAAAATCGCAGCGATCGGTAACCGATACGCGCAGATAAGAGATTTCCCGGCCGAAGGGGTCGATCATGCGTCCAGCCTATAGCAGAGCGGCGGACGGATTACAGGTCCTTACCAGGACTGCAGGCGGGCGAGCGCTTCCGCCTTGCTGTAAGTGTTGAAAATGGCCTCGACATCCCCGCGGTCGTCCGGCCGCAGCAAGGGATGGATGCGGCGGGCCTGGCGGGAAAGATTGTACACCGTCGGGAAAACGCAGCGGTCGATCCCCACCGCGCGGCATGCCAGCGCAACCGTTCGCGGTCCTTCTTCATATAACACGCGCCGGATTCGTTGATAGTCGAGCTGCAGCAGTCGCGCGAACGCCAATTCGAACAGATCGAGTTGTCCCTGTTGCAGCACCCGCAGCAGAAAACCCGGTTTCAGTTGACCGGCCGCCGCGAGCTTCTCGATGAGTTTCCGGCTGTTGTCCGCTGCGTCGGCCGGTGGGGCGGATTGGATGCTCTGCCGGCCATGATCGATCGCCTGCGATAGCGCGCCCGATCCCGCCTGATGGCGGCGGACGACTTGCGATTTCAGGGCGTCCGACACCCACTCGCACATCCTGGTGGCGAGCGCGGGCGGAAGGTCTGGGCGATGCGCCAGCGGCTCCTGCAGCCCGGAGATCGCCTTGGACTTATCGACCAGAACCGCAAAGCCGGTGGTGGCGATCCGCGCCGTGACATTGCGCACAAGCGCCACCAGGACAGGCTCTGCGTCGCTCCGCGCGAGCACTTCGGTCACCGGCTCCCCGATATGCGGGCGCTCGGCACAAAGCGCTTGCCGCGCCACATCGGCTTCGGCGATGAACTTCAGCAACTCGTCGTCGGACAGGCGCCGGCTGCGCAAGACGACGGGCCGCGCGACTTCAATTCTATCGTTGACCAGGAACAGGATGAGGTCGAGCGGCGCCTCCGGATCGTCGGCGATCTTCTCGGCCGTGGCGATGCGGATCGCCATCTCCACGTCGGAGGTGAGCCGGTGAAGGATGTCCCGCATCAACGCCCGTTCACGGTCTGAGAGCAGGGCGCCTTGCGTGCGATAAAGGGAGGCAACGGCCTGATAAATGTCGGCGCGCTGGCTGGTCTGCAGGTTCGCCGCGAGCTCGACCAGCCGGGTCACGTCGCTGAAATTCGTCGCGGTCGAAGTCACAGGGCGCCATTCCTTACGGCCATATTGAATGAAACTAAGCGGAGGCTGTTAACAGCGTGTTAAGGTAATCAGGTGGCCCATCCTCGTTTCCCCGAATGACACCCGAGCCGCCGTTCCTTCTGGCCATCGACCAAGGCACCACGTCGACCCGGGCGATTTTGTTCGACGCAGGCGCACGGCCGGTTTCCTCTCACGCCATCGAACTGCGGCAGATCTATCCGGCAAACGGCTGGGTGGAGCACGATCCGGAGGAAATCTGGCAGGCCGCTGTGGCCTGCTGCCGGGTGGCGGCAATAGGCATCGCGCCCGGCGAGATCGCCGCCATCGGCATCACCAATCAGCGGGAAACGACGGTGCTTTGGGACCGGGCGACCGGCGCGCCCCTGCACAATGCCATCGTCTGGCAGGATCGCCGCACGGCGGATCGCTGCGGTGCACTCAAGGACGCCGGGCATGAGCCTGAGGTTGCCGCACGCACCGGTCTCCTGCTCGATCCATACTTCTCGGCCACCAAAGCCGAATGGTTGCTCAATCACATTCCCGGTGCAAGCGAGCGGGCAGAAAAGGCCGAGCTCGCGCTTGGAACGATCGACAGCTGGCTGATCTTCAAGCTCACCGGCGGGCGCGTCCACGCCACGGATGTGACCAACGCCTCGCGCACCATGCTGCTCGATCTGCGATCGCTCGCGTGGTCGGAGGAGATGCTGAGGCTGTTCGGTGTTCCACGCGCGCTTCTGCCGGAGGTGCGCGACAGCGCCGGCGATTTCGGAACGACGGCAGAGGATGTGCTCGGCGCGGCCATTCCCATTCGCGGCGTGGCGGGCGATCAACAGGCCGCGCTGGTCGGCCAGGCCTGCTTCGCGGCTGGAGACGTGAAGTCCACCTACGGCACCGGCTGTTTCGCGCTGGTGAACACGGGCAGCGCGGCGCCGGTTTCGCAGAACAGGTTGTTGGCGACGGCCGCCTATCGCACACACGACGATACGGCATATGCCATCGAAGGCAGCATCTTCATTGCCGGCGCGGTGGTGCAGTGGCTGCGCGACGCGCTCGGCTGTATCCGAAATGCGAGTGAAGTCGAGGCGCTGGTTCGTACCGCGAAACAGGCGGACGGCCTTTATTTTGTTCCGGCGTTCACCGGCCTCGGCGCACCGTACTGGGATCCGCATGCACGGGCCGCCATTTTGGGTATGGCCCGCGACATGGGCGCGGCGGAAATCGCCCGCGCGGCGCTGGACGCTGTCTGCTACCAGACGCGCGATCTGCTCCAGGCCATGGCGCGCGACATGCAGGCAAGTGGGCTCGGCGCGCCGGCGGCGCTGAAAGTGGACGGCGGCATGGTGAAGAACGACTGGTTTTGCCAGCGTCTCGCCGATCTCACCGGGCTGCCCGTGGAACGGCCGAAGGTCACGGAAACCACCGCATTGGGAGCGGCTTATTTGGCGGGACTGGCAACCGGCATCTTCCCTGATCTGGCCACCATAGCGCGCGCGTGGGCGCTGGACCGCCGCTTTGAGCCGGAGTTTGGCAGCGCAACGCGGGATGGTCTGTACGAAGGTTGGATAAAAGCGGTTGCGCGGGTGAGATGAACCTTTGATTTGCGCGAGCCCCGGAGGCACACTGCTCCGGGAAGATATTCGACCGTCACGGGAGATCAGCCATGCTGGACGTTGCCGAGAAAATCGCGATGAAAGCGCCGCCGAAGCACGACATCCGCTCTCTGGAGGGCAGGGTGAGTCCGGAAGAATGGAAGCAGCGGGTCGATCTCGCCGCGCTGTACCGGATCGTCGCGCTCTACGGCTGGGACGATCTGATCTTCACCCACATCTCGGCGCGGGTACCCGGGCCGGAGCACCATTTTCTGATCAATCCCTACGGCATGATGTTCGAGGAGATTACGGCGTCCAGCCTGGTGAAGATCGATACCGAAGGCCGCAAGGTGGAGGACTCGCCTTACCCCGTGAACCCGGCCGGCTTCACCATCCACAGCGCCTTGCACATGAACCGCGAGGATGCGCATTGCGTCATCCATCTCCACACCGAAGACGGGGTGGCGATGGCCACGCAGGAATGCGGGCTCTTGCCGATCACGCAGCACGCCCAATCCGTTTACGCCGATCTCGCCTATCACGACTATGAGGGCATTGCGCTGGAACTGGGAGAGCGCGAGCGGATCGTGGCGGACATCGGCGACAAGAACTGCGTCATCCTGCGCAATCACGGCACACTGACCATCGGCAAGACCTGCGCCGATGCCTTCATGCGCATTTACTACCTGGAGAAGGCAGCTTCGATGCAAGTGCGGGCGCTGGCCGGCGGGATCAAGCCTTATGGCGTGAACCAGGGCGTGGCCGAAAAGAACGCGGCGATCACCAAGGGCGCGTTCGACGGGCCGATCAGCGGACTTGCATGGCCGGCGCTGATCCGCAAGCTCGATCGCCTCGATCCCAGCTACAAGCACTAGCGCCATGAAATTCGGTATCGGACAGTCCGTCCGGCGGACGGAGGACAGCCGCTTCGTCACGGGGCAGGGGCAATACACCGAGGACCTGCACTTCGAGCGCGAGGTGCATGCCGCGTTCCTGCGCAGCCCCTACGCGCATGCGCGGATCGCGTCCATCGATACGTCGGCAGCGGAAGCGGCGCCGGGCGTCGTCGGCGTGCTTACCTGGAAGGATGTTGAAGCTTTCGGCGCCCATCCGATGCCCTGCATGGCGCCGCTCCGGAACCGCGACGGCTCGGCCATCAAGCAAACGCCCAAGCCGCTCCTGGCGAAGGACCGCGTGACGTTCTCCGGCGAAGCGATCGCCATGGTTGTCGCGGAGACCTACGCGCAGGCCATGGATGCGGCGGAGCTGGTGAACGTCGAATACGAGTCCCTCGATGCGGCAGGCACATTGCGCGTGGCGCCGACGGGCCCGCAAATCTGGGACGACGCACCGAACAACGAATGCTTCGATTGGGCGGCGGGAAAGGAAGAGGAATGCGCCGCCGCGTTCGGCAAAGCCGCGCATATCGCCACCATTGAGGTGGTGGAGAACCGGATCGCGCCGTCCTCCATGGAAACGCGCAACGCGATCGGCCTCTATGACGGCACAACCGACGCCTACACGCTCTACTCCGGCAACCAGGGCTCCGGCGGCCTGCGCGACCGCGTCGCGGCAACGCTGGGACTGGACAAAGCCAAGCTGCGCGTCATCACGCGCGACGTCGGCGGCGGGTTCGGCATGAAGGGTTTCATGTACCCCGAGCAGCCGCTGGTCCTGATCGCGGCCAAGCGACTCGGCCGGCCGGTGCGCTGGATCGGCACCCGCACCGAAGCCTTCCTCAGCGACGATCACGGCCGCGACATGATCACCAAAGGCGAGCTGGCACTGGATGCCGACGGCCGCATTCTCGCCCTGCGCATCACCGGCACGGCGAACATGGGCGGATATCTGTCGCAGTTCGCGCCCTTCATCGCCACCCTTGCCGGCGGACGCATCTTCGGCGGCGTGTACCGCGTGCCGGTCGTGTACACGCACATCAAGGGATATTTCTCCAACAGCGCGCCGGTGGATGCGTATCGCGGCGCCGGCCGCCCGGAAGCGGCGTACCTGATGGAGCGGCTGATGGACGTGGTGGCGCGCGAGAGCGGCATCGACCGCATCGAACTCCGCCGCCGCAATCTGCCTGGCCCGGCCGAGCTTCCCTACGCGAACTGGTTCGGCGTGCAATACGACTCCGGCGACTATCCGCGCATGCTGGACACCGCGCTTCAGCGCGCCGACGTGGCAGGCTTTGCCGCCCGCAAAGAGCAGTCGAAGGCGCGCGGCCGGTTGCGGGGACTCGGCATCGCCTACTACGTGGAGATCACGTTTGCGGTGGGCAGCGAGCCGGCGCGGGTGAAGTTCACCGACAATGGCGGCGTGGAACTGTACGTGGGCACGCAGTCCAACGGCCAGGGACATGAGACGGCGTTTGCCCAGATCGTGGCGGAACGCCTGGGCGTGCCGTTCGAGTCCATCACGGTGAAGCAGGGCGACACCGAATGGGTGAACGGCGGCGGCACCGGCGGTTCGCGCTCCCTCAACATGTCGGGCGGCGCGCTGGAAGCGGCATCCGATGAAGTGATCCGCAAAGGCAAGGTCGCCGCCGGCCACGTGCTGCAGGCGGCCGGCAAGGACGTCGGGTTCGAGGTGGTGGAAGGAACCGGGAAATTCCGCGTGGCGGAAACCGATCGTGCCATCACGGTCGGCGAACTGGCTGTCACGCTGAAGCGGGACATGATTCCCGGCCTTGAGGGCCTCGATAGCGACGGCAGCTACACCGGTCAGGCGCCGACGTTCCCGAACGGCTGCCACATCTGCGAAGTGGAAGTCGATCCGGAAACCGGCAAGGTCGATCTCGTGTCGTATCGCGTGCTGGACGA
>DIZC01000115.1:41092-71153 GCA_002429315.1 Alphaproteobacteria bacterium UBA6038 | reverse complement strand
GGGGTTGAGGTCGTGCTCGCGTGGCCCGGTTAGCGCCTCGGGGGCATCCTCTTGGGCCGGAGGCCTCCTCGGCATATCAGGTGGCGGACAAACAGATGCGAGTGTCGCGACAGGCGCCGTCAACGGCGGTCCGGGCTGTAGCTGCGGCGGATTTGTCGGGGAAGATGAGCAGCTCGGACTGTCAATTTCGAATAGCACCTCGTATGGCACCATAGCCGGTGGAAGCGGCAGCTATATCGGTGGATTTGTGGGCGTCGATAGGTCCCAAGGATCAACACTGTCCAACGACGGCTGGTGCACGACATCCAGCGGCATTACCGATCAGAGCCAAGGCGCGGGGAACATTCCGAACGATCCGGGAATTGCCCCGTTTACTTGTTAAGAAACGCCCGCCGCCGCGTGCCGGTTTCCGGATCGCGCACCGCTGTCAGCATCGGATCGGTAGGCGCGACGTTCCAAGGACTGCTTCAGATTCGGCGCCGGGAAGCGGTCATCGAAGCGCAGTTGGATTTTGATTTCCGAATGGTCGTTCGGGAGTTTCGCGCGACCGCACATGTCCCTAACCCGGCTCTCGCAGAAGCCGCTCCGCGACGGCACGTCGGACGCCTTCCCGCGCAAGCCGGTAGACAGCAGGACCGTTGACCGCGCAACGGAACGTGCCGAGCTTCACGTGCTCGTCGGCATAGAAGCGCCAGCCCGCTTCGGTGATTGCGACACCTTTCGGATGCACGGCTGCGAGCGCACGGAAGAAGTTGCTCCTCGTGCCCGTTCGCGAAACCCAAATGCGGTTTGGCCTGCTGCCTCTTCGGCTTGTAGCTATTTAGCTGCCGGCTAAGGACCGCCACCACGTCATCTCGCGCATCGGGGCGGTATTGGCCAAGGCCGGCATACGGCGAACGGCTGGTTTTGATCCGGGCCAAAGCGCGACCCGAAGTGGTTACGCTGCTTGAGGCAAATCCGTAAGAACGGTCCTCAAATCGACGATATCCTTGAAGCGCTCGGTTCGAACTGTATTCAAGAACCCCAGCCATGCCGCATAGCTTGCTGCCCGAGCGCCTCAATACAAACCGGGGACAAGGCGCCAGGTGCGGGCGCAGTACGCCCGGTATTCGGGAAATGTCCGCGCCAGAATGTGCTCCTCGAAATGCATGCGCGGAAACTGGGCGGCAAAGCTCGCCAGGGCAATCAGCGCCGACCACGGCTGCTGGAACTGCCACATGGAGCCGAACGTCACCAGTTGCTCGGCCAGGTAAAGCGGGTGGCGGATTCGCCGGTAGGGGCCGTCGGTCACGAGACGGCGGGCCTGCGGCAGGATGCTGAAGCCGCGCCCCAGCCATAGCGCGATGATCACCGCGCCGGCCGTTCCGGCGATCACCAGGACGTAGCCCACCGCCGTCAACGCCAGGCCGTGCTGCACCCTCGGCAGGGCAAGAAGCGCGAGCGGCAAATTCGCGCCGACGATGGCGCACAGCCTAGGCAGCCAGCCCTCCTCCTTCGCTAGCGGCAGCCGCCGAATGAAGAACAGCAGCATCTGAACGCCGAGAAACACGACAGTCACGATTTCCGCCGTCACCTGGAGAAAGAGGCGGAGCGACATCGGCTGCGCCAACTCGGACCCGATGCGCGGCACCAGCCCGGCAACCGCCATGGCATACCAGACAATGAGCGGGGAGGCTGCTCCGAGGTCGTACAAGCGCGCTTTGACGGCGGGCGGGATCATCTATTTCCATGCACGAGCGCGAACTTTCACTGCGGAATATCGGCGTCGCGAGCGTCCCGACGCAGTGTCAGGCTGCGGCGCAAACGGCGCAAGCGGGATCGGCGGCGGCGCCGCTCTCGCCAACCGGCCTGCGCCCGGATAGACTGCTTGAGTCGAAGCCGGGAGCTCCGCATGAAACATCTAGTCACCGGCGCCTGCTGCGTTCTCGCGGTTGCGGTCAGCGCGAGCGCGAGGGCCGCGGATGCCAAGAACGGCGCCACGGTGTTCAACCGCTGCCTCATCTGCCATTCCAACAGCAAGGGCGCGCCGGCCAAGATCGGGCCCAATCTGTTCGGCGTGGTCGGGCGAAAGGCCGGCACCGCGCCGGGCTTCAACTATTCAGCCGCCATGAAAGGTTCCGGCATCGTGTGGACGGATGACAAACTGAAGGTCTATCTCGCCCATCCGGGGCAGGTGGTGCAGGGGACCAGGATGACGTTCGCCGGCATCAGCAATCCTCGCGACGTGGATGATGTGGTCGCCTATCTGGATACTTTGAAATAGCCGTGGACAGGGACCCGGCAGGGGCCGTGACGTAAAAACGCCCCATCTTTGACACCGATCAAATAAGTCCCGTGCCGCCCCGGCTACAAACTGACGTCCGCTACGCAGCTTTGCGCCGGCGGCATCGAGGAGGGGTTCACGTGCGCATCTGGAAATTCGCGGGGCTGCTGGTCGGGGCCGCCCTGTTCGCCGGCCGGGCTGAAGCCGTGCCCGCCTTTGCCGAGCAAACGCAGCAGCCCTGCAGCGCCTGCCACGTCGGCGGCTTCGGGCCGCAGCTCACGCCATTCGGCCGTCAGTTCAAGCTGGAAGGCTACACCATGCGGGCGGGCGACACCTTCACCCTGCCGGTCTCCGCCATGGCGGTGGCTTCGTTTGTGCACACGCAGACCGATCAGGACGAACCGCCCGCGCCGCATTATTCAACCAACGACAACGCCACTCTCGATCAGGTGAGTCTGTTCCTGGCGGGTGGAGTCGGCGATCATTTCGGTGGCTTCTTTCAGGCAACCTATGATGGCGTTGGCCGCGCCTATTCCTGGGACAATCTCGACCTTCGCGCCGCGACGCACGAGAACCTGTGGGATTCGGACGTGCTGCTGGGCGTGAGCCTGAACAATTCGCCGGGCGTGCAGGATGTGTGGAACACGCTGGCCGCATGGGGCTATCCGTACACTGGGTCCGATCTGGCGCCTGCGCCCGCTACCGGCACAGTGATCGATGGCGCGCTGGCGCAAGCCGTGCTCGGCGTGAGCGCCTATGCGTACTGGAATTCGTCGATCTACACTGAGGTCGGTCTCTACTGGACGCCCGGCAGCGGGTTCCTGAAATCGATGGGCGTCGATCCCGCCGACAGCGGCACGCTGAAAGGGGCGACACCCTACATCCGCGTCGCCTATCAGAAGGATTACGGCGACCAGAATTTCGAGATCGGCGCCTACGGCCTGTTTTCGAACATCTATCCCGGCGCCGATGAGAGCGCCCGCACCGCCGATCGTTACAGCGACATCGGCGTGGATGCCTCCTACCAGTTCATGGGCGACAGCAGCAACGTGTACACCGTCAACGCGCGCTACACGCACGAGCAGCAGTATCTGCACGCGAGCGAAATCCTGGGCGGAGCGGCGTTTGCGAGCAATCGCCTGAACGACGCGCGCATCGACCTCGCCTACTCCTGGCAATCGACCTTGGGCGCGACGGTAGCCGCATTCGACACCTGGGGCTCGCGCGATCCCCTGCTCTATGGCGACAACCGCACCTTCACGCCCGACAGCTCCGGCTTCATCCTGCAGGCGGACTACACCGCCTTCGGCGGGGCGGATGCGCCGCTCGGCGGCCGATTCAACGTTCGCGTCGGCCTGCAGTACTTCATCTACACGAAATTCGACGGTGCAACTTCCAACTACGATGGGCTCGGCCACAGCGCGTCCGACAACAACACGCTGAGGCTGTTCCTGTGGGTTGCACTGTGATCCATTCGAGAGGAGGAGTGTGAGATGTCCACCCCCAAATCGCGCGGCGCGGTCGTCGTTGCGCTCATCGCCTGCGGCTCCGCGTTCAGCGCCAACGCCGCAGAAGTGCCGGTCGATCAGAAGGACCTGCAATTCATGCCCAAGGCGCTGACGATCAAGGCCGGCGATTCGGTGCGCTTCAAGGACAGCGACCGCATCGCCCACAACGTCACCATCGTGAACCCGGACGGCACCTCCGAGGACAAGGGCATGGACACCTACAATCAGCAGATCGTGGTGCCGTTTCCCAAGCCCGGCGTCTATCACGTGCGGTGCAGAATCCATCCCATGATGACGATGACCATCACCGTCGGCCCGTAAGCGGGCCGCGCACTCCCGAGGGTGCGCAGAACGGTCCTTGCGAGACGCCGAGATGTCGCGCAGTGTCGATCCCCGCGTCAGCCGGGGTCGAAGCGCTCTCATGGTTCATTGGATAAATCGCTCCCTCTGCGGTACTAAACAAACGACCGGAAAACGCCGAAACGAAGGTTTCAACGCCACGTTTTCTCCGCGCGGAGGAGCGTTGTGAAGGCGAAAATTCTCGTTACCGGCGGGGCCGGATTTATCGGCTCGCACCTAACCCGGGAACTGCTGGCAACAGGGTACGCGGTGCGCGTGCTGGACGCGATGGACGCGCAGGTCCACGGCTTCGCCACCCGGCCCGGCTATCTCGATCCGAACGCCGAACTCATGGTGGGGGACATCTGCGACCGCGATTGCGTGCGCCGAGCGCTCGAAGGCATCGACATGGTGTGCCACCTGGCCGCCAAGGTCGGCGTCGGCCAAAGCATGTACCAAATCGCGCGTTACACAGAGGAGAACGAACTCGGCACGGCCATTCTTCTGGAACAACTGGTTGACGCCGGCGTGCGCAAGCTGCTCGTCGCCTCTTCCATGAGTATCTACGGCGAAGGCTTGGCGAAGATTGGTTCCCAATTGGTCGAGCCGCCGCAACGATCCCTGAATCAGCTGAAGGCCGGAGATTGGGAACCGCGGAGTTCGGAGGGCGAGCGCCTGGAGCCAGTGCCGACGCCGGAGAGCAAATCGCCCTCGGTCAGTTCGGTATACGCGCTCAACAAGTACGCTCAGGAGCGAATGTGCCTGATCTGGGGCAACGCCTACGGCCGCGACGTCACCGCCATGCGCTTCTTCAATGTGTACGGGCGCGATCAGGCGCTCTCGAATCCTTATACCGGCGTGCTTGCGATCTTCGGCGCACGGCTGTTGAACGGCCGCCCGCCGATTATCTTCGAAGACGGCCTGCAGCGCCGCGATTTCGTCCATGTGACGGACGTCGCGCGCGCCTGCCGGTTGGCGCTCGAAAGCCCCGCTGCCGCAGGGCATGCCATCAATGTCGGCTCCGGCGAGAGCCGCACGGTGCAGGACGTGGCGCACACGCTGGCGCGCGCCATGGGCCGCAA
The DNA here is from genome assembly GCA_002429315.1 of Alphaproteobacteria bacterium UBA6038. GTDB lineage: Bacteria > Pseudomonadota > Alphaproteobacteria > Micropepsales > Micropepsaceae > Rhizomicrobium. The sequence continues at coordinate 65,961 of DIZC01000115.1, read as the reverse complement.
CGACGTCTCGCCGCAGATCATCGGCAAGTACCGCGCCGGCGACATCCGCCATTGCTTTGCGGACATCGCACTCGCCCGCATGCTGCTCGGCTTCGAGCCGCAGGTGACATTCGAGGACGGCATCGCGGAGCTGGTGGAGTGGCTGATCGAGCAGGTCGCGACCGACAACGTCGAGCAGGCCACCGAGGAACTCTCCCGCAGAGGATTGGTGGCGTGACGCAGGCTGCGACACCGATCCAGCGGGAGGGGCACATTGTCATTACCGGCGAGGCAGGTTTCTCGGCACCAATATCGCAAAAACGCTCGCCGAACGCGGCGACGACAGGTCTGATTTTCGACAATCTCTCTCAGCTGGCTGCACGCCAGGTGAATTACCGCGCGCGCACCGCGAATGGCGGCGGCCGTTGCTTCGGCATCGCGAGATTGCGGAACCAAGGGCCAAGCGCCTCGACCTGAACGCGGATCTGTTCCGGCGACCGCATGTTCACGGCGGGCTTGCTCCCATCGCCACATCGTCATGCCCGTTGGCCGACGCGCACTGTTCTGCCGCGCCAGACTGCAACAGCGACATCGCGGCGCGATAGCCCTCCAGGGTCCCGACGTCGACATAGGCGCTCCCAGCTTTGATGCCGATCGCCTCGCCCCCCTGTTCCAGCCAGGCATTCACCAGCGTGCCGATGTATTCGTCGCGCCGGTTGCGCGCACGCCAAAGCTGCTCAAGCTCCGACAAAAGGTAACCGGGAATCTTGAATGCGCCCCAGACCCAGCGCGATGCAGGATTGGGCTGCTTCACCTGGATTTCCTTGACCCGGCCGCTGCGTTCCACCACGACGGCATCGAAGAACTGCGGCTCGTCCACCGGAAACAGCAGGAAAGAAAGCGCATCGTTGGGCAACTGGGAGAGAGCGTCCTCCGGAAACCACACGGTGTCCGGCAGCCCGACGATCACCTGCTCATGCGAAGCGATCAGCGGAGCGGTTCGGAACACCGCGTCGCAAAGCCCCGCTGCCTTCGGCTGCACGACATAGGCGATGCACGCGTCTGCATATATGGCGCTGTAGTATTCCAGAATGTCGGATTTTCTCGGCCCGATCACAAAGCACAGCTTATTGGCGCCTCCGAGGATCATGCGCTCGACAAGATATTCGCTGACCGCGCGCGGCTGCTCGGTGCCGCGATGGATCCGCCTTCCGACCGGAAGCAGCTCTTTCGAGAACGCCAGCGGCTGAATGCGGCTGGCGCTCCCTGCCGCCGGTATGACGCCCCACATCGCTCAGGCCCTCGCCGCCGCTGCATGATGCGCACCATGCCCGGCAGGTGCCTCTCGCAGAAGCCGGATCAGTTCGTGCGCACGGTGCGCGGATGTGTGCTGGCCGAAGACCCGCTCGCCGGCGCGCGCCGCCATGGTTGCGAGTTCAGTGCGACCGCGATCAAGCACGGCCAGAATGTCGTTGGCTGTCTGGGCCCTCAGAAGCTCGCGGTCGGGCTCAAAGAACGACTCCAGCCCTTTCCACGCCTCGGTGACGATCGGAGTTCCACAAGCCGCGGCTTCGAACAGGCGTCCCGACAGACACCGCCCCGTGGCGGCCGTGTCTTGCCTGGTCACGTTCAGCGTCAGCCGCGCCGAGGAAAAGAAGGCCGGGTGTTGGCCGGGCGGCAAATGACGGACCAAATAAATGTTCTCGCTCCAGGAGAAATCCTGCGGGTATTGTGCGCCGGCGAGGACAAAGCGCAAGTCCCGGCGCGTGCGCCAGCCGGACAAACAACTCCTCCACGCTCCTGACAGTCTGCCGCTGCGTTCCGAGATGGGAGAGATCGCTGCGATAGGTCTCGTTCGGCGCCACGCAGCGATGCAATTCGGGTTCGACATGACCGTACAGAGACGCCACGCCGCGGGCGCCGCCAAGATGCTCCTGCAAGAGATCGAGCGCGGTGCCGCCCGTGAAGCCGAGCACAAGGTCGAAATCGACCAGGCCGCTGCGACCGATATAGGACAGCTCCTCGCCCCGCATCACCCGACCGAGCATCACCGGCGTGTCCAGATCGTAGAAGACGTGCAGCGCCGGCGCGTCCAGCATCAGATCGCCGGCTTCGATACCGTCGGGCAATAGGACGCATGATCGCCGCATCCCCGGCCGCAAGCTCCTCTCGCGCGGCGGGCAGAATGTCCCGCCAGTCGCGATACAGCACCAATCGCCCGCGGGGGTTTTCGCGATAGTCGCGCGCACAGCATAATAAGAGACGCTGCGGCGCAGACGCGGACTGGATTGAATGCAGGCAAGCGGTTCGCCCACAAGCGATTGCGCCAGCGCGCCTTCGTTCCCGGAATGCAGGGCGGGCGCTTAGGTTTTGCTGGCTTCGAGGCCGTTGTCCCGGCGGACTCGCTCGGAGACGTTCGCCTCCGCCGTCCGCCACACCCGACCCGCACTGGGACCCTTGTCCCCCGCCACTGTGGTGTACTGCACGGCGTCGCCTTCGCGCAGGTCGTCGAAGCCACCATCGGCCACGCTGTTGCGGTGGAAATAGATTTCCTCGCCATTGCCGGTCGCGATGAAACCGTAATTCTTCTCGGCTATCAGCTGGGCAATGTAACCCTGGACCGGCGCCTCCTTCACCTTCACGTCGCCGTATTGGACTCGCTTGAAGTCCTTCAGGCGCTTCTCGGCGGCGCGGAACGCATCCTTGATGGCGGTGTGCACGTTCGAACCGGCGCGGCGCTGCTTTGCCTTGTGCGGCTCGCGGCTGATCGCGATTTCACGGCCGGGCACACGGATCGCGATGTGCACCTCGGGCACGTTTCCCGTGCGGTGCTGTTTGTGCGGCACCTCGACGGACACCCGGCACCCGACCAGATGCGGATACAGCTTTTCGAGCCGGCCGACATGCTCGCCGACAAGAGCTTCAATCTCCTGTGACGGTGCAAGATTGTGAAAGGTAATTTCCAGCGGGATATCCATGTTCTGAACCTCAGTATCGAAAGATCGCGACGGCCGTCCGCTTTGGCATCATCTGCCGCACGATGCGACTTTCGGCTGGCCTTCCAGCAGACAGTCTAATTCGCCTTTCGTCAGCATAGGTTTCGCTCCGATCGCGGCGGACGGCCGCAACGATCTCGCCACAACCTCGAGATTTGCGGGCGTTACTCCCGGGTGGTTTGACCACGGGCTTGGGCGCCGACGCCCGGCTTTACGGTGTGCGGACCGCTCTCGACGCGCGGCGGATCCTGGGTGGGCGATTCGCGTTCGGTGTTTCTGAGGCTCGTGGGGGGCGCATTGCGCAGGTCTGGCTTCTTGTTCTTCTTCAGGTCGTCCATGTTCTTCTCCCTGATCACATGAAGGAAACGATCAGGCGCACGAACCGTTGCGGCGGCTGCCTTCCTTCCGCGCTAGCAATTGCGGAAAATAGAACTCCGACGGACGTGCGCAGCCGCGGTGATCGTCAGCCGCCGTCGCCCTGTGCCGCTTTGCTGCCGGCACGGGTGGGCCCACCTTTGAGAATCCATTCGAAGGCGACACCGATCACGGCGCCCAGGATCGGTCCCACAATGTAGATCCAGGTTTCGCCGAACGCGCCGCGCACGATATCCGGCGCCAGCGAGCGGGCGGGATTCATCGAGGCGCCGCTGAACGAGGCACCCCACACCCCTGCAACCGCAATGTAGCCGCCCACCGCAATCGCGGCATTCGTCCCCACATTGCGGGCGCCTGAGGCAGTGCCAAGAATGGTATTCACCAGTCCCGCGGTGGCAACGATCTCAAAGGCCAGCGCCTGAAGGTCGTCGAGACCCGAACCGGGGAGCGTGGCGCCGAATGTTCCGTTCACTCCCACGGTCGCACGCAGGAACGCCGCCGCAGCGATGCCGCCGACGATCTGGGCGACAATGTAGAGCGGCACGCGCCGCCACGGGAAGTTGCCGCGCAAGGCGAAGGCGAGCGTAACCGCCGGATTGATGTGAGCCCCGCTCACACTGCCCATGAAATAGATCACCGCCATGACGATCACGCCGGGTGCGGCGGCCGCGGCCTCGTAGCTCATGCGCGCCGGATCGGCGTCCGCTGCGATGGCGCCGCCGACGGCGACCAGGACGAGCAGGAACGTGCCCCATGCTTCGGCGAATATCCGCCGCCACTCCCTGGACGGATTCTCGAAATTCAGCGTTGCAGCGTGCGCCGCCCGATCCCTTTCGCGTTCCAGATCGTTCTTGCGCTGTGCGTCCCCGTTCTCTCGCGCCGTGTCCGTGTCGCGACGCTCCGCCGCCATGCTTCAAGCTCCCCACGCTCATGTCTATTCCGAAAGCGAGGAACGGCCAAGCTTCGGGCGATCGGCTTCGATCCAGCGTGCGATGTCGGTCCAGACGGTCTCGCCGTCGAGGTCGCGCAGCAGCATGTGGTAGCCCTTCGGATAACGCCGCACCTCCGCATGGCCGCCGAGTGCCTCGGCAACGGCTCGCGTGGGCTGTTTCGGAATGACCTGATCGTTTCCGCCGTAGAGGAACAGGATGCGCGGCGGCGCGGAAAGATACTCCGGCGCACGGCGCGCTTCGTCCATCAGATCGACGAGTCCATACACCTGATCGGCGCGTGCCGAATGCTGATAGACCGGATCGCGCGACAGCTTCCGCAGCACCTCGATGTTGTCGCAGGCGACGATGTGCAGACCTTCGCCGGACACGTTCATCCACGGGACGAGATGCCCGGCGAGCCACAGCGCCGCGCGATAGGCCGCCGGCATGTCCTGCCGCGACCACACGGCGGGTGCGACCAGGATCGCGCCATCCACCCGGGGCGGATCATCGCTCGCCAGCGCCGTCAGCACTACGGAACCGCCCATGCTTTCGCCCAGCGCGTAAACCGCAATGCCGGGGTATTTCGCATGCGCCGCATCGACGAAATCTGCCAGATCCCGCCGCATGGCGTCGCCGCCCGCCCACCGGCCCGGATGCGGCGAGCGCCCGAAACCACGTTGGTCGTAAGCATAAGTCGTGATCCCGTGCGCGGCCCACCACGGCCCGGGCAGGTCGAAGGCCTCGGAATAGTCGCTCATGCCGTGCAGCGCGACGAGGATGGCTTGCGGGTGCGCCGCATCCCAATGGCGCAGCGGCAGGCGAAGGCCGTCGCGCGTGACGAATGCGTCCTGTTCCAGTATGGGCGTCGCGATGCCGGCGCCGCTCGGCGCCAGCATCGGCACGCAGGACAGAAGGCCCATCAGTCCGACAACACACGCCGCACGCGCCGCCGCAAGTAGGGTAAGAGCTCTTCCGCGAACCATGGATTCTTCTTCAGCCACCCGCTGTTGCGCCACGAGGGATGCGGCAGAGGAATATAGCGCGGCGCGTATTCCCGCCACGCCCGCACTGTCGCGCCCATAGTCGGCTTGGTTCGTCCGCGCAGGTGCCAAGCCTGCGCATACGAGCCTACCAGCAGCGTGGTCTGGAACTGCGGCAGCGCCGCGAACAGGCGCTCGCGCCAAGTGGCGGCGCATTCGGGCCGCGGCGGAAGATCGTGGCCCTGCGCATTGTAGCCCGGAAAGCAGAACGCCATCGCCGCGATGGCCACCTTCGATTCGTCATAGAAGGTGGCACGGTCGACTCCCATCCATTCCCGCAGGCGGTCCCCGCTCGCATCGTTGAACGACAATCCTGTTTCGTGCACCCGCAGTCCCGGCGCCTGGCTGACGATGCAGAGTTTGGCCGTGGTGCTGACATGCAGTACCGGGCGCGGACCGTGCGGCAAATGCGCTTCGCAGAGTCGGCAGGCGCGGACCTGCGCCAGCAGCTGGTCGAGCTCCGACGGATGCTCTCCTCTCTTCAACATCTGTGCCTGCAATGACCCGATGGGCATTTTGTTTCCGCCGATGATAACATTGCCGGCAGCAATTCAAGGCCCATGACGCTTGCGGCTTTCCGTTCTCGACCAGTCTCCGGTCCGCGAAGGCGGCAATGCAGCCGATGCAGTGGCCGAGACCATCGCGCTCGCCAAGGCCTGCGATGCGCTCGGCTATCACCGCTACTGGCTGGCCGAGCACCACAACACCAGTTCGTTCGCCGGCTCCGCGCCGGAAGTGCTGATCGCGCGCGTGGCGGCGGAAACGCACCGCATGCGCGTGGGCTCGGGCGGGGTGATGCTGATGCATTACAGCCCGCTCAAGGTGGCCGAGCAGTTCCGCATGCTGGAGACCTTGGCGCCGGGACGGATCGATCTCGGCATCGGCCGCGCCCCAGGCGCCGACGAGCGCACGACCCGCGCGCTGCAGGCCGGCCCGGAAAGCTGGGGCATCGATGCGTTTCCAAGCCAGGTGCATCTGCTGAAGCAGTTCCTCGACGATGCCGCGGGCGTGGCGCCGATGCCCGCCGATCATCCCTATCGCGGCATTCACGCCATGCCGCGGGGGGACACGCGGCCGGAACTGTGGCTGCTCGGCTCGGGCCTTCACAGCGCCGTCTATGCGGCGGAGTTCGGGCTGCCGTTCTGCCACGCCCATTTCATCAGCCCGGAGGGAAGCCTCGAGGCCTGCGATGCGTATCGCGAGCGCTTCAAGCCGAGCAGCTGGTGCGAGCGCCCGCGCCTTGCGATGGGGGTTGCGGCGTTGGCCGCGGAGAGCGACGAGGACGCGCGGCGGCTTGTTGCCTCGCGCAATTTGTGGGTCGTGCGGCTCTATACCGGCCGGCCGATCCAGTTTCCCTCGCCCGAGGAAGCGCTCGCCTATCCGTATACGGAGCAGGAGCAGCGGCTGCTTGCGGGGATCGAGGCGCGCTCGATGGTCGGTACACCGGCCGTGGTGAGGGACAAGCTCACCGGGCTGGCCGAACGCCATGGCGCCGAGGAGCTGGTCGTCGTCACCATCACCTACGATTTCGCATCGCGCCTGCATTCCTACGAACTGCTCGCAGCTGAGTTCGCACTTACGTCACCGGGAGCAGGCCGATGACCGCGCCAGTCATCGAAGAGGCCAGCGTGCCGGAGACGAGCGCACGCAGCGCAAGCGGCACGATGTCGTGGCGGCGCTCCGGCGCCATGCCGCTGATGCTCGCGATCATGATGCCGACCGAGCCCAGATTGGCGAAGCCGCACAGCGCATAGACCATGATCAGCCGCGCGCGCGGATCGAGCGTGCCCGGCGGCAATGCCGCGAGATGGAGGTAGGCGATGAATTCGTTGAGCACGGTCTTGTCGCCCATCAGCGATCCGGCCACGCGCGCTTCGTGCCAGGGAATTCCCAGCAGCCACACGAACGGCGAGAAAATCCAGCCGAAGATGCGCTCCACCGTCAGCGGCGCGCCAAACACGCCCGGCAGATGCCCGAGCAGGATGTCGGCGAGCGCCACCAAGGCTACGATCACCAGCAGCATCGCGACAATCGAGAGCCACAGCTTGAGGCCGTCTTCGGTCCCGCGCGCGATGGCATCCATGCTGGAGCGGAATTCGAAACCGGCCGCTTCGTCGCGCGCCGTCTGCCGCTCGCCCGGAATCATGATGCGGGAGATCACGATGGCGGAGAACAGCGACAGCACCGAGGCCACGAGGATGTGCCCCAGCGCGCCGGGAATCGCGGTGCGCAGAATCGTGGCGTAGAGCACGAACACCGTGCCCGCGACGGTGGAGAGGCCGACGGTGAACAGCGTGAACAGCTCCGAGCGCGTGAGCTTCGCCAGATAGGGCCGGATCAGCAGCGGCGCCTCGATCATGCCGAGAAAGATGGTGGCGGCCGCGCCGAGCCCCACGGCGCCGCCAAGCTTCAGCGTCTTGCGCAGCACCCAGGCGAAGCCGCCCACCACGATCGGCAGCACCCGCCAATGCCACAGCAGCGCCGCCAGCGCCGAAATCACGATCACCAGCGGCAGCACCTGGAACGCGAAACTCGACAATCCGGCGGGGTTGGTCACTGCAAAGGGCGGTTTGGCGCCGCCGGGATAGCCGAATACGAACGCGGTGCCGGCCTTCGTCGCCGCCATCAGCGCATCGACGACGCCGTTCAGCGACAGCAATGTCGCGCGCGCCGGCGGCACCTTCAGCAGCAGCAGCGCCAGCGCGATCTGGAGCGCCACGCCGACCGCCACCGTGCGCCACGGAAAGGCGCGGCGGTCCTCGGACAGCGCCCAAGCCGCCAGGATGATCGCCCAGATCCCCAACGCCGATTGCAGATGCGGCAGCACACCCCCGATCCCGATTTCTAGGTCGGCTGGCGCGGAGCGAACCGCTGATACAAATAGCCGATGCCCACGAGCGAGCCGCCAAGCCCTAGGAACGAAGCGACACGATAGAGCCCGGTTAGTCCGCTCATGTCGATCAGAAAGACCTTCACCGATACCAAGGCCAGCATACCGAGAGCCGCGTAGCGCATCAGCCGCTCGCCGAGCAGGAGGCCGCCCGCCAGCAGCGCGCCCGCATAGATCAACCAGGCCACCGAATAGCTGTACAGCTCCGCATCGCTCATCGTGTCGCCACTCAACACCGGCCCGTGCATGGCGCGCCGCACTTCAAGCGATATGTAGACGAACATCAGAACAAAGCCTGCGATTGCCGCACCGTTCGCAATCGTGGCGGGCGCCTGCGCGCGCGCCTTACCTGCAAAGACGAACGCAAGAATGCCCGGCACGAGATAGGCAAGCGACAACACATTCAGGACCGGATAGGCCCCGACCGGATCGCCGCTCAGTAACGGACTTGAGATCAGCAACTGGAAGAACAGGATCTGTGCCGCCGCTGCTCCAAGTAAGATGCGAGAACCGTAGCGCGCGACCGCATTCGACGGACCACGAAAAGCGAGCGCGGTTCCGATCGCCAGCCACGAAATCGATTGAAGGCCCTCCTCCAGAAGATCGTAGTGTGGTGTGTCCAGCGATCCTGTCACAAACAATCGGATCTCGAGCGACACCAGCAACACTGCAAAGACGAGTGCTGCCGTCTCAAGGCCGGATATGAGAAAGTCGCGCGCGTCGTCGCGAAAGAGACGTGCGGCCGCGTAGCAGCCGAGCGCCGGGATGCCATAGCCATACACGATCCAGTTCGCGCCCGGCCCGCGACCGCCATCGTAGTGAAGGATGTTGTAGTTGAGCGCGAGGCGTACCAGCACGATCGCGGTGACGATCCCCGCCAAGACGCGTAACGCCCGCACAGGAATTCTTCGGCTGATTGCGCCAAGCGCTGGAAGTTGCAGCGACAGGGCCACTGTCAGCCACGCTTCGCGCAGCGCCATAGCGGCTGCAAGACTCAGACACGCAACGACCGCCGCTGCGTACAATCCGAGCGAAACGTCGAGCCCTTTCTCAGCGCGATAGCGGTCCACACGCTCGGCGGCGAACAAATCGGTGACCGCCAACGCAACGGCAATCCCCGCCCACTCCAGATCCACGCCGAAATCGATAATCCGCCAATAGCCGATCGCCAGCGCAAGCGCTGGAACACCAGCCGAAATACCGGCCCACATCCCAGGACGCCTTGCGCCCCAGAGCGCGATGAATCCGCCGATTCCGAATAGCGCGCCGAAGGCAACGGCCGTGCGTGCGAAGGTCGCGAGCCCGCCGGGCAGCAAGGCCGCATGCGGTGGCGCCGTGGCAATATGAGACGGCATCGGCATCGTCGCCAACACCGCAAGTGTCGCGGCGGCGCTTATAATCGACAGGGCATCGAAGGGCCGCTCCCAGCGGCCGGCGACGAGGTAAAGAATTATGCCAATCCCGAATAGTCCGAGCGACGATGCGCTATAGTCGGCATAGGCCACCGTGAGGAACAGCAGGAAGGCGATGGCGCAACCGGCGATCCAAACGGCCCGGTGCGAAAGATCGGATTTGCGGATCTCTTCCAGCCAGTTATCTCGAAACTCCGTCGGCGGCAAACCGAAGCGTGAGAAGAAGAACGCACTGGCACTCAGAAGAAGATACAGGCCCATCGGCGCCGCACCTGCCGCAGCCGAATGGGCATCCATCATCCACAGAATCGGCCGCGCTGCGGAGCCCGCGAGCGTTGCGAGTGCAAGCCACCACCACGCCCGGTAGCGCACCACCGCAAGGCATGCGAATTCGATGACCAGTAGATATGCGAATAACGTCCACGCCGAGGGATTGGGCGTAGCGATCAGCGCGGGCGTGACGTACGCGCCGAGCAATCCCAGAAGCGCAACGAACTGGCCCTGCAGCAGCGAGAGCCCAACCGCCAGCACCGCCACGAGCGCAAGGCCTGCAAACGCAAACAATGGACCGATCAGGGCATAGACCGCATAGGCCGAATAGACGCAGGCGAATGCGATGAAGAGACCGGATGCCGTGAGCGCCGGCGACACGTAGTCCGGGCGCACGGCCATGATCGCGCGCTGCAGCGGGGTGCGACGTAATGCTTCGCCTCCGGCAACGAGCGCGAGACCGAGTAGCAGTCCAAGAGCAATGCGCGTTATGGGCGTGAGCAGCTGCCGGTCGATGGCGTATTTCACGAGGAAAGCGCCCCCCAGGGCGATAGCGATGGCGCCAAGCCACACGAGCCAGCGCGAGGTGAGCGCATCTTCGAGATTTGCCGCGGGCCTTGCGGGCGGCGGCGGCTGAAGTGGCGCTTGCGCGGATGCCGCCTCTGCCGAATGCGGCCCAGTGACCATTTGTGGCGGTGCCGGTACCGGCTGTTGCGCCGGCTGCGTTGCCGCTGGCTGTCGCATAGGCTGGTCGCTCTGAAGACCGCTCAATTCTGCGCGCAGTTGAAGAATCTGACGCGATAGCAAAGCGAGTGCGCGCGCATTGTTGGCAGCCTTGACCAGGGCCGCGATGGCGCAGACTGGCGTGCCGATCACGGCGATCCCAAGCAGAAGCCACAATGAATACATTGCAAAGCCCCCCAGCCGACACTGAGACCTTAGCACGTGAAGCGTCAGCTTTAAGGGACCGAATTCAATACGCGGGCGAAAAATCCCCCGCAGTGGTTCGCGGCGTCCGGCCATGACAGGCTCTGGATTGCGATTCGCGGGCGGAGGGGATGGCGGAAAGCGGTTCGTCGAAGCCGGCGCAGGCGAGGCCTGCGGAAATCCGCGCGCTCGCAGGCGCGCGAGCGCTGCCGCCGCTGCTGCTGGTGCTCTATCACTATCACGAGGCGCACGGCTATCAGAACTGGCGCTGGTTCGATGTGTTCGTCGCGAAGGGCTATCTGTGGGTCGAGTTCTTCTTCGCGCTCAGCGGGTTCATTCTGGTGCATGTTTACGGTGCGCGGACGGCTCCGTCGCCCCCGCACACATCACCTCCTCCTCGTGGGGAGATCGAGGAGCGCAGCGACGCGGGTGGGGGGCCTGCATCGGATATGAGCCCCCCACCCGGTTCGCCCGCGCTGCACGCGGGCTCACCGACCTCCCCACAGGGAGGAGGTGAACCCAAAGCAGCACACTTTCGCTATTTCGAATTCCTCAAAGCGCGGCTGGCGCGGCTGTATCCGCTGCATCTGGCGACTCTGCTGATCATGCTGGCCTTGGTGCTGTTCTTCCGCTGGCTGGCGGCAATCGGCGGCTACACCTCGATCTACGATTTGCCCGGCTATCATCCCTACACCAGTTTCTGGAGCTTCATCGGCAATCTGTTTCTGGTGCAGGCGTGGCATTTGTTTCCGCGGCTGTCATGGAACGGCGTGTCGTGGTTCGTCAGCGTCGAGTGGTTCCTCTGCCTGGTCTTTCCCCTCTATCTGTGGATGGCGCGGCAGCGCGCATGGGCCGGCTTGGCGCTGGTGGCCTTCGGCTTTGCCGTGTTGGCGATGCTGATCAAACCGCGCATCGGACTCGACATCACCTACGATTGGGGGATCGTGCGCGGCATGGCGGACTTCGCCATCGGCGTGGGGCTGGCGATTGTCTACCGCGAGCTCAAGCCGCGCGCCGATGCGCTGTCCGTGCATTGGCTGTCGCTTGCGCAACTGGTTGCGTTCGCCGCGCTGTTGTACGCCATCTACAACACCGGCTGGTCGCACACGGTCCGCGATTACTGGCTGCTGCCGCCGCTGATGACGATCATCCTCGCGCTGGCATTCGACCGCGGGATCGTGGCGCAGTTCTTCCAGTCGCAGCCCCTGCGGCTGCTGGGCGAATGGTCGTTCGCCATCTACATGGGGCAGACCACGTTCCTGCAGCTGCTCCGCATGGCGGAGCAGCGCGTCTATCCCAACCCACGGCCGGAATGGGCGCACGCGATTCATTTGATCGAGCCCGCGGTGCTGCTGATTCTGTGCGTCGCCTGGGGCGCGCTGCTTTATTACGCCGTCGAACGCCCGGCTAACGCGTGGCTCAGAGCGCATTTGCTCGCGAAGACGCAGCCACGGGGATAGAGCCGATTTCGTACACGGAGATGCGGAGGCGCGGAGGCACAATACTGCACGTAGACTTCTCCTTCCCCCCTTGTGGGGGAAGGTGGCTGGCGAGTTGCGCGTCAGGGCAGCGAAGCCAGACGGAAGGGGGGCGCCCTGGATGAGCATCCCCCCTTCAGTCATCGGTCGCTAACGCGACCGCTGACAGCTTCCCCCACAATGGGGGAAGCGGAAGCGCTTAAGGGAATGGTTTTGAGTTGTCCGTGTTGCTTCTGCTATGAGACCCACGGCCAATCTCAGGAGATGTTCGACATGACCATTCGGTTCGACGGCAAGGTTGCCATCGTCACCGGCGCGGGCGGCGGATTGGGCCGGCAGCATGCGCTGGAACTGGCGCGGCGCGGCGCCAAGGTGGTGGTCAACGATCTCGGCGGCCAGGTGGACGGCAGCGGCGGCGGCTCGGATGCGGCGCAGAAGGTGGTGGCCGAGATTAAGACCGCCGGCGGCGAGGCGATCGCCAACGGCTCGTCTGTGACCGATGACACCGGCGTCGCCAACATGATCAAGCAGACCATGGATGCGTTCGGGCGCATCGATATCCTCATCGCCAACGCCGGCATCCTGCGCGACAAGAGCTTCGCCAAGATGGAGATCGCCGATTTCGATGCGGTGATGGCGGTGCACGTGATGGGCACGGTCAAGCCGGCCAAAGCGTGCTGGCAGATCATGCGCGACCAGCAATACGGCCGCATCGTGGTGACGACCTCGTCCACAGGCCTTTACGGCAATTTCGGCCAGACCAATTACGGCTGCGCCAAGCTGGCGCTGGTCGGCTTCATGAACACGCTGAAGCTCGAAGGCGCCAAGGACAACATCAAGGTCAACGCCATCTGCCCGGTGGCGGCCACGCGGATGACGGAGAACCTGCTGCCGCCGCAGATGCTGGAGATGCTGAAGCCGGAATACGTCACCCCGGCGGTGGTGTTTCTGGCGAGTGAAGAGACGCCGACCGGCGTCATCATCTCCGCCGGTGCAGGCGCGTTTTCGTCGGCGCAGATCATGGAATCGACCGGCGTCAATCTCGGCCATGGCGCGACCGCCGACACGGTGGCGGAATACTGGCCGAAGATCTCGGACTTTGCCGGCGCCAAGCACTTCACCATGGGCAACGAGCACGGCGCCCACATTTTCGAGCGCCTCCAGGACAAGCCGGTGGCGCCTTAGCTATCGGCCGCCGACCAGGTCCGTTTCGAGGCCAATCCCGCGCGCCTTGGCTGCCAGCACATCGTCACGCGTTGCGAACAGCGCCGTGTGAGCTTTGGCCACCGCCAGATAGAGGCAATCGTGAAGCGGATGATGCAACTTGACCGAAAGCTCAAAGGCCGAGTCGATGAACTCGTTTGCCGGGAGCAACTCGAATGCGCCCTCGCTTAGCGTCTGCTGCAAGCTCGCAAACGCTTCCCTCGCCGATCTGACGTCGATTTCCTTCCGCAGCAACTTCTTTGTGATCGCCGCTGCCGTTTCGGACGCCAGGATCGAAGGCGCCAGGAAACGATCCATCTTGTGCTCTTCCGACAGATAGCCGGTGATAACTGCGGTCGCCGGTTCCTCGACGAAGAGCTGGACGAAAAGACTCGCGTCCACAACCAGCGCGCCGACTTGCGGGAATGCGATCACCCGAGCCGCTCGCGTTCCTCGCGGATATCGGCGGTCGAATCCGTCAGCGCACCGTGGCGCTTGCGGATGCGCGCGCGCGTCTCGGCAAGGCGTTTCCACAGCCGGTCGCGCTTTGCGAGCGCCTCATGCGTGAGGAACTGGCGTAGCTCTTCCTCAAGGCTGCGGCCGGCCCGTTCGGCGTTGCGCTTGTGATGCGCTACCACCCAGTCCGGCAGCCTGCGAATCTTCACTTCGGCCATGCGCAGCAACCTCTTTGACCCCAGAATAGCGTTTTGGGGGCAAAGTAGCAATATGGGGGCACTCTCGAGTCTGGGCGGCTAATCGCCCTTCACAGCGAACGCCAATCCGGGGATCTGCCCGCCGATGGCGCTCCACTTATCGTTGGCCGTGCTGCACGGCGCGCCGCCGGCGTCCTTCGAGCAATACTGCGCAAACGGAACGGCGTCGACCTGATCGGTTGTGTTATAGAGCCATCCGATCGAGGCATCTCGGTCGGTGCTGCCGGTCTTCACGACCACCCAGTATTGCACTCCGGCGGTCACCGGTATTCCAGCACTGTCCGTCACCGCCTCGACAACGCAACAGGTCTGATAGTTCGGCACATTGCTGACGCGCCAACTCCTGAGTGCCGTCCCCGGCACGCCGGCATTGTCGCTGTAAAGTCCGATCACCGCCTGATTGGTTCCACCGCCGTATGCGAGGGCCACTTCGATCCTGCGAAGCGTGCGATTCACGGACGGGGTAAAGGCCTGCGCATCCCACAATTCGTGCCCGCCGCTCGTCGGCCCCTGGATGAAGAATCCATTGCAGCAGAAATAGATGGCCTTCGGATATTTGCCGCCCATGTTGCTGAAAATCGTGATGAGGCCCTGCGGTTGCGGCTGCGAGTACGCCGCCGGCGCACTGCCGCCCGCAGTGGGACCGGCGACTTCGCTGGCCGCTGCCGCAGCCGTTGCGCTGGCAAGAACCAGAATGCCCGCAACCCATGATTTTCCGATCATAATGTGTGCCCCATTGGCCTTTTGAGCATCGCGTGATGCCCTTTGCGTCACCCGTCGTATAGGTTCTCAGGACACAAACAAGGAAATACCGTCCGGCTCGGCCTTCGAACGGCGTTGGACAGAACCGTTTTGCGCAGCTCGGACGCGCGGCGCAGCGCGGGCGACTTTCCGAAACCCCCGACAGGCATGCGGTTAACGCGGTGCTTACCATGACGGGCAAAGCGGCCTTAACCAACCGTGCCGCATGTTTGCCGGCGTGCGTGCCGAGCCAGAGACCACCATGCAGGACATTGCCGCGCCGCAAGCCGCGCCCGGCCAGCACGCCAAGCTTGCCGGCGATCAGCTTCGGCTCGCGCTCAAGAACCTGCAGCCGAACAGCTGGCTGATGCCGGTTTTCGCGGCGATCCTGTGCGTGATGTTCGCGCGCTGGATCGGCCGGCCGCTTCTCGTGCTGTGGTTCGCCGCCGTGGCGATCGGCGGCGCCCCGCTCGGCTATGTGTGCCACCGCTTCCTGAAGCTGCCGCCGGAGGAAACCGCGCGCAGGCCCTGGGTGGCGTGGGCCGCCGTGTCGTATTTCCTGTTCACTATCTCCTGGTCCGCCATGGGACTCCTGTTCTGGCGCGCCGGCAGCGACTTCAACCACATGCTGATCCTCCTCATCGTGGCCTGCACGCTCGCGGGAAACTCGGCGCTGGTGGGCGCGAGCAAGCCGCTCGCCATCAACGGATACGCAGTCTACGGGTCGGCGCTGGTGCTGCTGCCGCTCAGACAGGGCGGCATCATCTACGACGGCCTGTCGCTGCTTGCGTTCCTGTTCGTGTGCTACCTCGCCTACATGTCGCGGCAGATCTATTTCACCGCGCGCGACATGCTCCGGCTGCGCGACGACAAGAACGACCTGATCGCGGCGCTGGCGCAATCCAAGGCGGATTCCGACGCGGCGGCGGCGCGCGCCGAAGCCGCCAGCCGCGCGAAATCGCAGTTCCTCGCCAACATGAGTCACGAGCTGCGCACGCCACTGAATGCGATCCTCGGATTCTCGGAGATGATCCAGTCCGGCCATTTCAG
The DNA here is from genome assembly GCA_002429315.1 of Alphaproteobacteria bacterium UBA6038. GTDB lineage: Bacteria > Pseudomonadota > Alphaproteobacteria > Micropepsales > Micropepsaceae > Rhizomicrobium. The sequence goes on along the minus strand of DIZC01000115.1, from coordinate 49,952 downwards.
CCAGCCGGAACGGCATGGCGAATACGCGGGACTCATCTACCAGTCCGGCCATCACCTGCTGGCGCTCATCAATGACATCCTCGATCTGGCCAAGATCGAAGCCGGCGGTCTCCAGCTGCACGAAGCCGACATCGATGTGGGGCGGCTGATCGCCGACTGCCTGAAGTTGATGACCGGCCGGGCGGAAACTGAGGCGCTGGCGGTGGTGACGGAGCTGCCGCCGGATCTTCCTTGCGTTTACGCCGATGAGCGCGCGCTGACGCAGGTGCTGCTCAATCTCCTGTCCAACGCCGTGAAGTTCACGCCGCCGGGCGGGTACATCGCGGCGTTCGCGCGGCTCGAGCCGGACGGCGGGATGGCGTTCGGCGTCAGCGATACGGGCATAGGCATCGCCGAAGAGGACCGCACGCGCGTCTTCGAGCATTTCGGCCAGGGCCGGCACGACGTCGTCACCGCGGACAAAGGCACCGGCCTGGGGCTGCCCATCGTCAAGGGCCTAGTGGCGGCGCATGGCGGCCGGGTGGAACTGGAAAGCCGGGTGGCCGAAGGCACGACGGTCACTGTCTTTCTGCCGGCGTGGCGGGTGCGCGAGCCGCTCAAGGCGGCGTCGTAGCCTTCACTCGCCCTTGAACGCGGGCGCGCGCTTCTCGAAGAAGGCGGCGATGGCTTCGCGGTGATCGCCGGTCAGGTGGGCAATTGCCTGCATCGACGCGGAAAGCTCCATGATGTTTTCGAAGCTCGCCGTCTGGCCTTCGCGCATCAGCCGCTTGGTCATCCGCAGCACGTCCGGCGGCTGGCGGCAGATGCGGGTTGCGAGCGCGCGCGCTTCGGTCATCAGAGCATCCGCAGGAACCAGTTTCGAGACGAGCCCCCATGCGAGCGCGGTCTGCGCATCGATGGTGTCGGCGGTGAAGAACAACTCGGCGGCGCGCGATTGCCCGATGACGCGCGGCAGAATCCAGGCGCCGCCGTCGCCCGGCACCAGCCCAACCTTCAGGAATGTCGCGCCGAAGATTGCGGTCTCCGCCGCGATGCGGATGTCGGCAAGGCATGCCACGTCGTTGCCGAGCCCGATGGCCGGGCCGTTCACGGCCGCGATCAGCGGCACTTCGATCCCCCACAGCGCCCGGATGATGCGGTGGATGCCGTTGCGATAGCGCTCCCGGATGTGGACGCCGGCGCCGGCAAAGCCGCCGGAGCGCTCGCGCATGGCCTTCAGATTGCCGCCAGCGGAAAAGGCGCTGCCCGCGCCGGTCAGGATCGCGCAACGCACGTCGCGGTCGGTATTGATGCGCCCGGCCGCTTCCGCGAACCGCTCGCCGTCGCCGTCCTCGCCCAGCGGGTTGCGCGATTCGGGCCGGTTGATGGTGAGGGTCGCGACATGACCTTCCTTCTCGAACAGCAATGCCGACATGGGGTGCTCCGATATCTGTGCGCGCGAGATTAGCACCTGTCCCGGCGGCAGACGAACGACCCTCGATCGTGCTCTTGCGGAGACTCTCCGGGCAGCGCCTGACGTTCAGCGCAGGATGCCGGTGTGGCCGAGGGAGTAGCGGCCGGGCAGCGGCCAAATGGCGAGCCCGTGCGGCTCGCGCCCGACGGGAATCTTCACCACCGCGCCGCTGCTCGTATCGATGCGATAGACGACATTGTCGAAGCGCCCGGACAGCCACAGATAGCGGCCGTCGGCGCTGACATTGCCCATGTCGGGGCTGCCGCCGCCGGGAATGGGCCAGGTCTTCACCACGCGGCGGGCGGCAAAATCGATCACCGACACGCTGCCGGGCCCGCCGGGGCGATCTTCCACCACGTGCGAGCCGCGGTTCGAGACGTAGAGCTTTGTGCCGTCGCGCGAGATGACCAGGCCATGGGTGCCGACGCCGGTGTGGAGGAACCCAGCGATGGCGAAGCGCTCGCCGTCGATGAGGAACACGCCGTCGCGCATCATGTCGGCGACGTAGAACAGCTTGCCGTCGGGCGAGAGGCGCACATCCTGCGGCATGCTGGGTTGCGGCAGGGCAAGCGTCGCGATCACCCGCAGATCGGGCACGTCGAACTTGATCAGATTGCCGCCGAACTCGCAGCTGATGACGGCGAAACGACCGTCGATGGAAAAATCCGCGTGGTTGATGCCGCGGCATTCCGGCGTGCGCACCGTCTGCTGGAACGCCATGGTGTACGGATCGCGGAAATCGAGCCGCTTGTCCTCTTCGGCCACGATCACGGCCGAGCGGCCGTCCGGCGTGAAATAGAGGTTGTAGGCGTCCGGCACGTCGATGACGGCACCGGGTTGAGAGGTGCGCGGATCGATCGGCATGACGAAGCCGGGGCCGCGGCCCGGCGCCGCGCTGCCCGCCACCCACAAGGTCTTCAGGTCGTACGAGGGCACGACATGCTGCGGATGCCGCCCGGCGGGGAAACGGCCGATGACGCGGAGCCGCGCCGGATCGATCACATACACATCGCCGCCTTTGACGTCCGGCACGTACACGCGCGGCAGCGCCCCCGCCGTGGCGGGGCTGAAACGGCCGGCAGCCGCTTCGCTGTACAGGTTCTCGCGGTGGACGACCGCCGGCATGCCGGCAAGCGGCGGAGGATGGAGCGCGCGCCATCTCTGCCAGACGGCAAAGGCAACGGCGACCAGCGCCGCGACGACGGCGACAAGGAGGAGGACGCGGCGCATGGCGCCATAACGCACGACTTGCCGGAACAGCGCCTGGCGACTGAGCTAAAAACGCCGACAGGTTACGCCAGCGCCGCGTACCGCTTCAGATGGTGATCGACATTGCCGTACAGCGTGTCGAGCATGGTGAGCCGCTTGAAATAGTGGCCGACGTTCAGCTCGTCGGTCATCCCCATGCCGCCGTGGATCTGGACCGCCTGCTGGCCGACAAAGCGGCCTGCCCTGCCGATGTGCACCTTGGCGGCCGAGGCGGCTTTCTTTCGCTCGGTCTCGCTTTCGCCGAGCTTGAGCGTCGCCATCAGCGCGATGGAAACCGATTGTTCGGTGTTGATGAACATGTCCACCATGCGGTGCTGCAGCACCTGGAACTTGCCGATCGGCACCCCGAACTGCTTGCGGGTTTTAGAATACTCGACGGTGGCGTCCTGCAGCACCCTCATGCAGCCCACGGCTTCGGCGCAATGCGCCGCGATCGCCTCGTCCACCGCCTGTTCGATGAGGGGCAATCCCTCCCCTTCTGCGCCGATCAGATTGGACGCGGGAACCTCGACGTTTTCGAAGGTGATTTCAGAGGCGTGCTGCCCGTCGACGGTGGGATAATGGCGGGCCGAAATGCCATCGGATTTCTTGTCCACCAGAAAAACGCTCACGCCGTTCGCGTCGCGCTGCCCGCCGCCCACGCGCGCTGTGACGATCAGCGTGTCGGCCCACGGGCCGCCCAGCACGACGGCCTTATGGCCGTTCAGCACGTGACCCGCACCGCTTTTCTTTGCGGTGGTGGTGAGGTCGGCGAGATCGTAGCGCCCCTGCGGCTCGGCGAAAGCGAACGCCATCACGGTTTCGCCGCCGGCAATTTTCGGCAGCCATTCCTGCCTCTGCGCGTCACTGCCTGAACGGCGCAGCAATCCGCCGCCGATGACCACGGTCGCAACGTAGGGCTCAACCGCCAGCGCCTTTCCGAACTCCTCCATCACGATCATGGTTTCGATGGGACCGCCGCCAAGCCCGCCAAAATCCTCCGGCAGCGAGGCGCCGAGCAGGCCCAGTTCCGCAAACTGCTTCCAGATGTCTGGCCGCCATCCAGGCTCGGCGCGCGACACGCGCTTGAACGTCTCGAAATCGTAGTGGTCGGCCAAGAACCGCGCGACGCTGTTGCGCAGCAGCGTCTGCTCTTCGGTGTAGGAGAAATCCATGTACCTATCTTTGCTCCCTCTCCCCCTCCGGGGGAGAGGGATACAGGGTGAGGGGGTGTCAGAAAACAGGGATCAGGTATCGGGTATCAGATGGCTTTGCTCGAACATCCAATCTGATTCCGGATACCTGGTACCTGCATTTCGGCATCCCCCTCACCCCTGCCCCTCTCCCCCAAAGGGGGCGAGCGGATTCTGTTAGTTACAACCCCAGCACCGCTTTGGCGATGATGCCGCGCTGGATCTCGTTCGAGCCGCCGTAGATCGAGGCCTTGCGCATGTTGAAGTAGTGCCCGGCCTGCCCAACTGCGTAATCCGGTCCGACGGGATATTCGTTGTCGCCGAACGAACGCGCATCCGGATAGGCGTAGTAGCCAATCGCTTCGAGTGTGAGCTCGGTGATGCGCTGCTGGATCTCAGTGCCCTTGATTTTGAGGATAGAGCTTTCCGGCCCCGCCATCTGCCCGCGCGATTCCTTCGCCAGGGTGCGCAGCTCGGTGAACTCCAGCGCCGACAGATCGATCTCGGTTTCCGCGATCTTGCGGGTGAACTCGTCGGTTTCGATCAGCGGCTTGCCGTCGATCATTTCAGCCTCTGCAATCTGCTTCAGCCGCTCGATCGCCTTCTTCGACCGCGCCACCCCGGCGATGCCGGAGCGCTCGTGCACCAGCAGGAATTTGGCGTAGGTCCAGCCCTTGTTCTCCTCGCCGATGCGATTTTCGACCGGCACCTTCACATTGTCGAAGAACACCTCGTTCACTTCGTGGGCGCCGTCGAGCACGATGATCGGCTTCACGGTAATGCCTGGCGTCTTCATGTCGATCAGCAGGAAGGTAATGCCTTCCTGCTGCTTCACGGATGTATCGGTGCGCACCAGACAGAAAATCCAGTCGGCGAATTGCGCCAGCGTGGTCCAGGTTTTCTGACCGTTCACGATGTAATGATCGCCGTCGCGCACCGCGCGGGTTTTGAGGCTGGCGAGGTCGGAGCCGGCGCCCGGTTCGGAATAACCCTGGCACCACCAGTCTTCGCCGGATAGAATTCGCGGCAGATACTTCTGCTTCTGTGCCTCGCTGCCGAAGGTGTAGATGACCGGCCCGCACATCGCCACGCCGAACGGCAGGATCATCGGCGTTTCGGCTTCGGCGCATTCCTCGTTGAAGATGTAGCGCTGCGTCACCGTCCAGCCGGGGCCGCCATACTGCTTCGGCCATGCCGGCGCGACCCATCCCTGGCGATAGAGAATTTTGTGCCAGGTGAGGTAGTCGTCCTTCGTCTCCAGATCGCCGCGGCGCACCTTGCCCTTCAGCTTGTCCGGCAGGTTATCGCGAATGAAGCTGCGCACCTCCTGGCGAAAGGCTTCTTCTTCAGGCGAAAAGGAAAGGTCCATGGCATGCCCCGACAAATTGTCAGCCATGCCATGATAACCGGGCTGTACGGCACCGCAAGTTCCGATTGGGTGAAAAGGGGGCGGGGCGGGTCGCACCAGAAATTCTCATGGCGAGTAACATTTTGGTTGACCAACCGTTCAAGGCTGGTTGTTGATTACTATGTCCGCTAGGATATCCCGCCGAGCGTTTCTCTTTGGGGGGCTAGATGAACTTCTTTGAACTGGTGGCAATAGGGTTACTGTTGATATTGCTCAGCGGTGGCCTTTCCAAAAAAAATGAAAGCTCAAATCGATCTTCCGCAGCCATAAGGCGCGGTATTGCACGCGTTCTACGGTTGGTGGGCATTGCGGCCTTAGTTGCAGCCGCAATATTGCTGATTATCCCCTTTTCTACCTCCACCTCAGACGAAACCTTGGCCGGAATACAGCGATCCATTCGCTCGTATGAAAGATGGCTGCAGATGTCTTGGGTCGTTGTCGTACTGGCAATCGCAACTCTCTTGACGGCGGTTTGGCTCGGGCGCCTCGAAGTCTCTGTTGCTCAAGCCGGTGCAGTCCGCAAAACAATCAAGGGGATAGCGGCTGCTAAAGTGGTCGTCAGCATTCTGGCCTTCTGTACGTTTGCCGCCGCCGGGTTTGAAGGGAAAGCAGGTGAACAGGCAACCAAGGCTCGCAGTGCAGAAAGGAATCTCGCAGAGCTGCAGGTTCGAGTGCTTTCTCACGCTGAGCACTCGGTAGCGGGTCAAGTCCTCGCTCAGGCTCTCAATACGACCGGCGTGCACGCTGCAAGCGTCTCGACGCTAATGCAAAAATATTCAATGGTCGCTCCGTACCTGTCGGGCCGACCAGCGCTAGTTACCACATCAGGGGACGAACCGGTGCGGTTAGTGGATGCGAGTCATCCGGCCGATATCACCGAGGCCCAAGCTACTGATGACCTCCGAGACGAGGAAACCGCTACCACTCGGAATCTGTTGGCAGAAGACCTTGTGGATTTGCTGTTTGATAAGAAGGTCTCCGAACCGGCGAAAAAATATTTGCTCGGTCTTCACAATCCCATTCTCGCCGAACTGGCCGGTGCGATTTTGGATCCGCTGATTGCAAAGCCTCTCAAGAGAGGGATAGCTCGTATCGCGCAGCACACCATGAGAACGGGCGGCCGTCCTGCGGCGAACGAAGTGGGGCAAATTGCAGCCTCCTTGGTGATGGCTGTCGCGCGACGCGTTTCGGCCGTGAACAACATTCAGGATGATGGCTCTTACGGAGTTTTTGGGGCTACGGTCTGGGACAATGTTCGCCAGCGTATGGATGCAGCAATCGTTGCAGGTCTCAACCACAAGCCCCCGTCCGTGCAGGACGCGGCGCGCAGCATGGCTCGCCGCTTCCAAGACTTTCGCACTGCGTTTTTGATCGTTGTTCCGGAGAGTCGCGCTAGGCACACAACAGGTGAGGAGGCCTTCAAGGCCTACATTCGTGGTAACCCCGACTATGCAGCCATATGGGGATACGCGGTCATCGCTCTGAAACCCGAGAGCTATGAGAGACGCCTTGAGGAGATCAGTGTCCGCGGAATGGGATCTAAGGTCCAGGAATTAAGAAGTCTACTCGCTATATCAGACAAAGAGATCCGGGCCGGGATCGCCAATCGCTACGGCACCACTCTCAACCCGCAGATGTCCGATCGGGAACTGGCCGAGGCCATCTATCGGGCGCACGGAGCATATCCGCTCGACGGATTTTTGCTCTATCAAGAGGCCACAGGTGGTGACGCGACCGAAGCTGAGACATTCTACAAGACGGATCGAGTTGAAGCCTTCGTCGACAAGTATTGTCCTGCCAACGGCTCTTAGCCCGCTTCCGCGACAGGCCATATTGCCAACCGAACAGCCGCTCACTTCGCGTCGTGGAAGATGAGGCCGAGAGTGAAGCGGGAGCCGGAGCGCAGGCGGCTCACGCCATGGCGCATCTTCACGCGGTAGACGCCTTTTGAGCCGTGCACCGGGCGTTCATTCACGGCGAAGATCACGGCGTCGCCTTGCGCGAGCGGCACCACTTCGGCGCGCGACTGCATGCGCGGGCGCTGCTCGGTGAGCACGAATTCGCCACCGGTGAAATCTTCGCCCGGTCGCGAGAGAAGCACGGTCACCTGCAACGGAAACACGTGGTCGCCGTACAGATCCTGATGCAGGCAGTTGTAATCGCCTTCGCCGTAGCGCAACAGCAGCGGCGTCGGACGCGTTTGTCCGGCAGCGTGGCAGCGCTTCAGATACGCCGCATGGGTCGGGGGAAACCGCGCAGGAATCTTCAGCGACTCGTTCCAGCGGTTGGCGATTTTCGCCAGCGGCGGATAGAGCGCGGTGCGCAGCTCCGCAACCAACGGCGGCAGCGGATGGGAAAAATACTTGTACTCGCCGCGGCCGAACCCATGCTGCGCCATCACCACTCGGCTGCGAAACCGCGCCGCGTCGGCATAGACCGCCATCAGGCTTTCGCAGTCGCGCGCGGACACGCAGCGGTTCACCGTAGCGCTGCCCCAAGCATCGAGATTGGCGCCGACCGCCTGCCAATCGATCGTCTTCATGCACGCGAGCTTAACGGCAGCGACCGCCGCCGCCATGCCGAATCCCGCGTTTCAATTTGCGAAAGAAAAGGTGCGGAGCGCGCGAACGCTCCGCACCGTTGCCGGACGAACCCTGCCGTTTGGCAGAGAAGCCGCCCGATGGCAGGGTTAGTGTCGGTCCAGATGCTCTCGCATGGAGTCTTTTGCGCCGCCGACGGCGTTCTCGATTTTGCCTTTGGCCTTGTCCATCTTGCCTTCGGCCTGCAGCTTGGAATCGCCGGTCGCCTTGCCGGCAGCGTCTTTCAGGCTTCCTTTGGCCTGGTCGCCCATTCCTTTGATGCGGTCGTTGTCCATCGTTCACTCCTCGTCGTGCTGCCCTGAAGCGAAAACGGCCGGAGCACACAACCGTTCCACACGGGACCGGAATCGCACATCAAATTCACAGTTCTAACGTGATCTTGGCTTTCTCACTCTTCTGCGACTTCGCAACACCGGTATTGGCGTGCCGTCCAGCGCTTATTGCGGCTGCGGGACGATGCGGATGTAGGGCCGCGGCTCCTTCCAGCCCTGCGGATAGATTTTCTTCGCCTCGTCGTTCGAAACCGAGCCCGCGATGATCACGTCCTCGCCGCGCTTCCAGTTCACCGGCGTCGCCACGCGGTGCTTCGCCGTGAGCTGCAGCGAATCCAGGATCCGCAGCACCTCGTCGAAATTCCGCCCGGTCGTCATGGGATAGATGAGAATCGTTTTGATCTTCTTATCCGGCCCGACGATGAAGACGTTGCGCACCGTCTGGTTGTCCGCCGGGGTGCGCTTTGCGGAATCGCCCGAGACGCTGGCGGGCAGCATGTCGTAGAGCTTGGCCACGCTCATGTCGGCATCGCCTATGATGGGGTAGTTCGGCGCATACCCCTGCGTCTCCTCGATGTCGTTGGCCCAGCGTTGGTGATCGGTGGTGGGATCGACGGAGAGGCCGATGATCTTGGCGTTGCGCCGGTCGAATTCCGGCTTCAGCTTGGCCATGTAGCCGAGCTCGG
>DIZC01000115.1:19951-40930 GCA_002429315.1 Alphaproteobacteria bacterium UBA6038 | reverse complement strand
GTGCAGACCGGCGTGAAGTCCTTGGGGTGCGAGAACAGCACCGCCCAGGAATCGCCGATCCAGTCGTGAAACCGGATCTCGCCTTGCGTGGTCTCCGCCTCGAAATCGGGCGCGGTGTCGTTGATCCTCAGGCTCATAGCTGTCTCCCTTTCCCGGACGCTTACCCGGCGCCCAACCAGGCTCTGATATTGACACGCCCACACCGCAATCCAAGCGTCAGCGGCCGTTGATGGCCTCGTGGTGCCGGATCACTTCCCGCACGATAAAGGCGAGGAACTTCTCGGCGAAATCGGGATCGAGCTTGGCTTGCCTGGCGAGTGCCCGCAGGCGGGCGACCTGCTCGGCTTCGCGCGCCGGATCGGCGGGCGGCAAGCCCTGCGCCGCCTTGAATTCCCCCACCGCCTTGGTGAACTTGAAGCGCTCGGCGAGCATATGCACCAGCGCCGCATCGATGTTGTCGATGGAATCGCGCAGGCGCTGAAGCTCGGGATGCGCACCGGGCATCGGGCTGCTCCTTCCAATGGGACAAAGTGTTACGCTGCCCCTTCCGCTCCCGCAACTGGCCCGGTCGCCGATGAATTTCCTGCGCAATGCCATGCTCCTGCTGCTTGCGCTGTCCTTGGGCGCGCTGGCCGGACCGCCTTACGTGACCGACGATCCGGAACCCACCGAGTTCGGACAGTTTGAGATCTATGCTTTTGCCGACGGCACCTTCGCGCGCGGCGGCACAGCCGGCGAGACCGGGCTCGATATTAACTACGGCGCCGGCCCCGATCTCCAGCTGACGCTGGTCGTGCCGGCGGCGTACCAGCATGCCGCCGGCGAATGGACAACGGGGCTCGGCAACATCGAAGCCGCTGCGAAGTTCCGCGTCCTGCATCGGGACAGCTTTGGGCTGGATGTCGCGGTGTTTCCGCGCGTGTTCCTGCCGAGCCCCGATGCGGTGGGCGAGCGGCATGCGTCGCTGCTTCTGCCCGTGTGGGCGGAGAAGGACTGGGGCGCATGGTCGGCCTTCGGCGGTGGAGGCTGCGTGCTCAATCCTGGTGGCACTTCCAGGGACTTTTGCCTTGCCGGGTTCGCGGTCACCCGCCAGGTCTTGCCTGACCTGCAATTGGGTGCCGAAATCCAGCATCAAACCGCCGACACGGTTGGCGGTCGCGCCACCACCGGTCTTGGCGCCGGTTTTCGCTACGATGCCAGCGCGACGTATCATCTTCTCGGCTCCTTTGGGCCGGGACTTCAGAATGCCTTAGAAACCGATCGCTTCTCATGGTATGCCGCCTTGCTCGTGACATTCTGAGCACCACCATGAGGCCCGCCGTGGTCCGCCATCTGGCCGCTCTCGTGTTTGCCGTTTGCGGAGCGCAGACGGCAACTGCCGGGCCGCTGGTTCTGGAATCGACCATTGCCCTGCCGAACACCTCCGGCCGCATCGACCACCTGTCGATCGACATAGACCGTAAGCGGCTGTTCGTGGCCGAGCTTGGCAATGGCAGCGTGGATGTCGTGGACATTGCCGGGCGCAAGGTTGTCCACCGCCTTGCCAACCTCGATGAGCCGCAAGGCGTCGTGTACGCACCGAAAGGCGATCTGATTGCGGTGGCGTGCGGCGGCGACGGCACGGTGCGGATTTTCAGCGCCAGCGACTTCACACTCCGAGCTGTGGTTCGGCTCGGCGACGACGCCGACAACATCCATCTCGATCCGCGCAACGGCCATATCGTCGTGGGATACGGCGAGGGCCGCCTCGCGATAATCGATGCCAAGGCTGCAAAGCTCGGTGACATCAGACTGCCAGCGCATCCCGAGGGGTTTGCCGTCTCCAAGTCCGGCATTGCCTACGTGAATCTGCCCGATGCGGAGCAGATCGATGCGGTCGAGCTCGACTCCGGCAAGCTGCTCGGCAAGTGGCGGACGCCCCACTTGTCATCGAACTTTCCGCTCGCCGCCGACGGCAAATCGCACGTCGCGGCGGTCTCCCGCGCACCGCCAAAGCTCGCGCTGCTGGAGGCGAGCTCCGGGCGCATCGTGGCAGCGGCCGACACATGTGGCGACGCCGATGACTTGTTCTTCGACGAAAGACGCGGCCGGATTTATGTCAGCTGCGGCACGGGCGCGGTGGAGTCGTTCGCATGGAACGGCAGCAGGCTCGATCCGCTGGGGCGCACGTCAACCGCATGGGGCGCCCGGACCAGCCTGTTCGTTCCGGAGTTCGATCGACTGTTCGTCGCGACGCGTGCGGGGCTGCTCGGTTCCAACGCGGCCATTCAGGTGTATCGTCCGTCACCGTGACGGGTTTGAGGGGCATTGCGATGGCATACGAAGCGGCGCTGGCGAATTACCTCGCATTCGATTTCGACGACGGGCGATGGACGCGGAAAGTGTACCGCCGTGGCAGCGGGCCGGCAGTGATCGTCATCCACGAAATGCCGGGGCTGCATCCGCTGGTGATCCGGTTTGCCGATCGCGTCGCGGCCGCCGGCATGACGGTGTTTCTGCCGAGCCTGTTCGGCGAGCCGGGGCGGCCGGTCACCACCGGCTATGCGCTCGGCACCATGTTGAAGACCATCTGCATCGCGCGCGAGTTCAATGTCTGGGCAAACGACAAGTCGAGCCGCATTGTCGACTGGCTGCGCGCGCTGGCGCGCAAAGTTCATGCGGAGTGCGGCGGCCGCGGCGTGGGCGCCGTCGGGATGTGCTTCACCGGCGGATTCGCGCTCGCGATGATGACGGAGCCATCCGTGGTCGCGCCGGTACTGTCGCAGCCGTCCAATCCAATTCTCGGCAAGAACAAGAAAGCCAAGACCGATGCGTCACCTGCGGAAATCCGTTGCGCACGGGAGCGGATGGAGAAGGAAGACCTGTCGATGATCGGGCTGCGCTTCTTCAAGGACAGCTTCGTGCCCGAAGAGCGGTTCGATCTTTACAAGCGCGAATTCGGCAGCCGCTTCGAGGCGATCGAAATCGATCCGAAGGATGCCGCGCCGGCGCCGGGCGGCATGGCGCATTCGGTGCTTACCATTAACCTGAAGGATGTGCCGGGCGAGCCCACCAAGCAGGCGGAAGACCGCGTCATCGCCTTCTTCCGCGAGCGCACCGGCGCCTGAGCCCTCGGGAACCAGCACGGCTTCGCAGCCCTTTCGCATGGGCATGGATAAGGACGCCCTGCAGCATCTCGACGACAAAGCCGACCGGCGCACCCAACTGGCGGCCGACCGCACTATCCTTGCGGCCGAGCGCACCTACGCCGCCTGGATGCGCACCGGCTTTGCCGCGCTCGCCAGCGGCGTCGGCGCACGCACGCTGCTGGCCAGCGTCATGGGCCACTGGCTGGTGATGGGCGTGAGCACGGTTCTGATCGTGTTCAGCGGCTTCTGCTTCGGCGCCGCCATTTGGCGCGAGCTGTTTGCCGGCGCCCCACCGCCACGGCCGGACGTGCGGCAGATTCCGCGCGGCGTGCTCTACTTCGTGAACGGATTTCTGCTGCTGGTGTCCATTGCAGCTCTGGTGGGCATCTGGGCTGGCCACGTGCAGGTGAGATGATGCGGAACGCAAGCGCTTCCGCAGCGGTTGACTCCGGAAAGGAGGATGCCATGGCAGAGGACAAGCGCGCGCCCGAGCAGGACCCGGCAGAGGGTTCGCGCAAAGCCATCGACCGCGAATTGGAGCGCCTGCCGGAGAACGACAATAACAGCGGCTCCATCCGCAAGCCGGACATGCCGAGCGACGGACCGCGCGGCGGCGAGAAGCTGGCGATCGAAACACCAATCGAGCCAGGCGACCAGAACGCCCAGACGATGCCGCCGTCGCTGTAGCGGCGCGCACTAGCGCGCGTTGTCGAGCTCCGCGAAATGCGCATGCAGCGCAGCGACCACCTGCGCCCCCTCGCCTACCGCCGCGGCGACCCGCTTCACCGATCCGGACCGCACGTCCCCGATGGCGAACACGCCCGGCATGCTGGTGTGAAGCGCAGCGTGATGGTCGCCGAGCTCGGTGCCGGTGCAGACAAATCGCTTGGCATCCATCTTGAGTCCGGCGGATTCCAGCCAGTCGGTGTTCGGTTCAGCGCCGCAAAACAGAAACACATGGCGGATCGGGCGTTCGGTTTCCTCGCCCGACGCGCGGTTCTTCCAGCGCACCGCCTTCATCTTCCCATCGTCGCCCACAAGCGCGGAGATTTCCGTTTCGGCCAGAACTTCGATGTTGTCCTGCGCCGAGATGCGCTCGACCAGGTATTCCGACATGGTGCTGTGCAAATCCTTGCCGCGCATCAGCACCCAGACCTTCTTCACCTTGGTGGCAAGGAACACCGCCGCCTGACCCGCGGAGTTTCCCGCGCCCACCAGCGCCACCTCCTCACCCGCACACAGCTTGGCCTCCAACGCCGACGCCCAGTAGTGCACATGCGAGCCCTCGAACTTGTCGAGATCGGGAATCTTCGGCCGCCGGTAGCGTGCGCCGGTGGCGATCACCACCGCGCGGGCATGCGCGTGATCGTCGTCGGAGGTGTCCAGCACAAACGCGCCGTCCGCCGCCCGCAGGCGCGCGGCATTGTCCGGGATGGAAAAACGCGCGCCGAATTTCTGCGCCTGGTTGTAGGCGCGGCCCATCAGCGCCATTCCCGTAATGCCGGTGGGAAAGCCGAGATAATTCTCGATGCGCGCCGAGGCGCCCGCCTGCCCGCCGAAGGCGCGGCAATCGAGCACGATCGCCTCCAGCCCTTCCGAAGCAGCGTACACTGCGGCGGCAAGACCCGCCGGACCCGCGCCCACAATCGCCACATCGTACAGCTTCGCCGGATCGATCGGCGTCACCATGCCGAGGCACTTGGCCAGCTGGTCTTCGCTCGGATTGCGCAGCACCTGCCCGGCCGGACAGAACACCAGCGGCATGTCCGCCTGCGGACCATCGAAGCGCTCGAGCAGCACGTTCGCCGCCTCGTCTTCCGCAGGATCGAGAATCTGGTGCGGATAGCCGTTGCGGCGGAGAAAATCGCCGAGGCTGAGCACTTTGCTGTTTTCGCGATTGCCCACGATCACCGGGCCCGAATGGCCGGTTTCGAGCAGGCCCACCCGGCGCAGGATGAGCGCGCGCATGATGCGCTCGCCGAGGTCCGCCTCCTCCACCAGAAGGTCACGCAGCTTGTCGGGCGGAATGACGATGGCTTCGACATCGGTTTTCGCCACCGCATTCACCAGCGCCGGCGCGCCGGACAGCGACGACAGTTCCGCGCTGAACGAGCCCGGCCTGTGGGTGACGATGTGTTCGTCGTGGCCCAGCGCATCGTGCTGGGCGGCATCCACCTCGCCCGAAAGAACAACCACCATGCCGGGGGCGCGCTCGCCCGCTTTGACGAGATGATCGCCGGGATGAAAGCGGCGTATCTGCCCGAAATGCTTTAGACGATCGATCTCCTGCGGCGTGAGGATGGGAAACGCCTGCTCGCGGCGCGTTTCAAGGACAGAAGGCTGATCAGATGCCACGGGCGCCTTGCACGTTGGAAATGCAGGCGGGATCGCCTACATCGCGGATGTCACCAACGGATCGTAAGCGCAATGGTTGCGCAGAGCCACCGATTCTGCATCGCGCCGATGATGGAGTGGACGGACCGGCACTGCCGGGTCCTGCACCGGCTCCTGAGCGCGCGCGCGCGGCTGTACACCGAGATGGTGACGGCCGAGGCGGTGATCCGCGGCGACCGCGCGCGGCTGATCGGATTCGATGCTTTCGAGCATCCGGTGGCGCTGCAGCTGGGCGGTTCGGAGGCGGCAAAGCTCGCGGAAGCGGCGAAGATCGGGGCCGATTTCGGCTACGACGAAATCAACCTGAATGTCGGCTGCCCGTCGGACCGGGTGCAGTCGGGACGCTTCGGCGCCTGCCTGATGCGGGAGCCCGAGCTGGTGGCGCAATGCGTCGCGGCCATGCGTTCGGTGGTTTCGATTCCGGTGACGGTGAAGTGCCGGATCGGCGTCGACGATCAGGAGCCGGAGATCGCGCTGCGTACGATGCTGGATTTGTGCGTGCAGGCCGGCGTGAAGGTGTTCGCCATCCACGCGCGCAAGGCGTGGCTGGAAGGACTCTCGCCGAAGGAGAACCGCGAGATCCCGCCGCTGAATTATGGACTGATGTATGCGGTCAAGCGCGAGCATCCGGAACTCACCATCGTCCTCAACGGCGGCATCGAGACTTTGGATCAAGCCGAACGGCATCTTGCGCACGTCGATGGCGTGATGGTCGGCCGCGCGGCCTATCATTCGCCGGCGATTCTTGCCGATGTGGATGCGCAGTTCTTTAGCGGCAGCCGCGCAGATGTGGACAGCGTGGTGGAGCAGTACCTTCGCTATGTCGAGCGCCAGTTGCGCGCCGGCGTGCCGCTCAACGCGATGACCAAGCACCTGCTGAACCTGTTCAACGGCCGCCCCGGCGCGCGCCTCTTCCGCCGCCACCTGAGCGAGAACGCCACGCGCCGCGGCGCCGGCATCGACGTGTTGCGCGATGCGCTGGCGCATTTGTCTATCGCGCACGAGCGGGCCGCCGCCTGATGGTCTTTGGCGGGGGCAACGGCGAACTCGGCACGCTGGCGCTCGGCCTGGTGATCGCGGGCGTCGTCGGCGGGCTGGTGGCGGGCATGCTGGGCGTCGGCGGCGGCATCGTGGTGGTGCCGATCCTGTATCACGTGCTGGCGGCGCTCGGCGTCGATCCGTCGGTGCGCATGCATATCGCCGTCGGGACCTCGCTCGCCACCATTATTCCCACGTCGTTTTCGTCGGTGACGGCGCACAACAAGAAAGGCGCCGTCGATTGGGACCTGCTGCGGCGCTGGTGGTTGCCGATGCTGATCGGGGTGCTGGCGGGCAGCGCGCTGGCAGGATACGTGAGCGGCCGCACCCTGTCGTTGATCTTCGCCTGCGTGGCGCTGCCGGTTGCGGTGCACTTCGCCGTCTGGGGCGAGAAGAAGCGCATCGCCGACCATCTGCCGGGCGGCGCCGGCGGGCTGCTGCTGCCGTTCGGCATCGGCGGCGTCTCGACCATGATGGGGATCGGCGGCGGCACGGTCGGGGTGCCCACCTTGACGTTGTGCGGCTATCCCATTCACCGCGCCGTGGGCACCGCGAGCGCCTTCGGCGCCATCATCTCGGTGCCGGGCACCATCGGCGCCGTCCTCGCGGGCTGGTACGCCGGCGGCCTGCCGCCCTACTCGCTCGGCTACGTCAACCTGCTCGGCTTCCTGCTGATCGCGCCGGTGTCGTTCTTCATGGCGCCGGCCGGCGCGCATCTTGCGCACATGACGGACAAGAACCGCCTGCGCATGGTGTTCGCGCTGTTCATCGCCGTCACCGCCGCCCGGATGCTGTGGGATGCGCTCGCCTGAACGGACTCAAGACGAAGTGATTGTGCGGCTGCGCCCGCCTGGCGGATGATCGCGCCTGCGTTCGGGGCATCGTGTGCCGATGGCGGGACTGGGCCGGATTCTCTTTGGATTGAGCATGGCGGCGCTGGGCGGGCTCGGCATCGGTTTCCGCGATTTCGCATTTGCGTGGCAGCTCGTGCCAAAGGGAATCCCGGAACACGACGCGCTCGCGATCGTTTGCGGCGCGATTCTGGTGGCGGGCGGCCTCGCGCTGCTTGTGCCGCGTACGGCGCGGCTGTCGGCGCTGGCGCTCGCGGCCGTCCTGTTGCTCTTTGTGCTGGCGGTGCGGGTACCGCATGCGGTGGCGCAGCCGCTGGTGGAAGGGAACTGGTATGGCTTGAGCGAGACGCTGACCTTTGTCGCCGGCTCCTGGACGATGTTTTCGATGGTGCCGGCGCGCCACGGCCAAGCGCTCGCGAGACTCGGGAGCGTGCGGGCTGGACAGATCCTTTTCGCGCTGGCGCTGCCCGCACTGGGACTCGCCCACTTCTTTTACATGGATCAAACCGCGCCGCTCATTCCATCGTGGCTGCCGTTTCATGTGCCGCTCGCGTATTTCACCGGCGCTGCGCACATCGCAGCAGGCCTCGCCATCTTGTTTGGCGTCCTGCCGCGGCTGGCCGCGACACTGGAGGCAATCATGGTGAGCCTGTTCACGCTGCTGGTCTGGGTGCCGGTTGTGATCGCGGCGCCGGGGAATGCCTACGACTGGACGGAGCTGCTTGTGTCGATGGCCATCGCGGGGGCAGCCTGGGCGGTGGCGGAGTCGTTCCACACACCGGCGTCGACGTTCGCGCCGCGCAGATGACCGGCCGCCGGCGTGCCGCAGCAGCGCAGTGCGAGATGCACTGGTTTAGCATCTTTGGGATGATCGGGCCGCCCGAACGGGCTAATATCACGACCCGATTGTTCCAGCGAAGGGAGACTTGCCATGGCGATCGACGAAACCAAGCTTCACGAATTTCTGCATCACGCGGTGGGCGATCTTGGCGCTGCCATGAGCGCGGTTCTGATGTCCATCGGCGACGATTTGGGCTTCTACAAGGAACTGGCGAAGGAAGCGCTGACCTCGGCGCAGCTCGCGCTCAAGACGGACACCAACGAACGGTACGTGCGCGAGTGGCTGAACAACCAGGCGGCCGGCGGATATGTGCATTACGAGCCCGCGAACGGCACCTACTATCTGGATGAAGAGCAGGCGTTGTGCCTCGCCAATCCGAACGGGCCCGTGGATTTGCCGGGCGCGTACCTGATCGTGCAGGACCTGTTCAAAGTGCGCGAGCGCGCGCTGGAGAATTTCCGCACGGGAAAGGGCATGGAATGGGGCGAGCACGATCGCTGCCTGTTTCACGGCACCGAGCGGTTCTTCCGCGCCGGCTACAACGCCAACCTGCTGGGCTCGTGGATTCCGGCGCTCGATGGCGTGCAAGAAAAACTGAAGCGCGGCGCAAAGGCGGCGGACGTGGGCTGCGGTCACGGCGCGAGCACCATCCTGCTCGCCAAGGCGTTTCCGAATTCCGAGTTCGTCGGCTACGACTATCATGCGCCGTCCATCGAGACGGCGCGGCAGCGGGCGAAAGAGGCGGATGCCGGCAATGCGCGCTTCGAGGTGGCGGACGCGGCGGGCTACAATGGCGGCGGCTTCGATCTCATCGCCTTCTTCGACTGTCTGCACGACATGGCCGATCCGGCGGGCGCGGCGCGGCATGCGCGCGAGCAGCTGAAGCCGGACGGCAGGGTCATGCTGGTCGAGCCGTTCGCGGGCGACACGCCGGAAGCCAACCACAATCCGATCGGCCGGGTGATGTACGGCGCATCGTCGTTGATCTGCGTGCCGGTGTCGCTGGCGAAGAACGGCCCGGCGCTGGGCGCCCAGGCCGGCGAGAAGCGCCTGCGCGAAATCCTGGTGGATCAGGCGGGCTTCACGTCCTTCCGCCGCGCCACTGAAACGCCGTTCAACCTGGTGCTGGAAGCAAAGCCGTAAGGGAAAATCACCTCCCCCTTCTGGGGAGGTCGATTTGGCCTGAGCGAAGCGAAGGCAAATCGGGTGGTGGGCTACGTCGAGAGCGGCCCCCCACCCGGCTCGCTTTGCTCGCCGACCTCCCCACAAGGGGGAGGTGATTCAAATCTTCTGATCGTAGGCGCCGACTTCGGGGTGTGGACTTGGGGCATCTGAAATCTCGCAGACGTGCATCGCTGCGGATTGCGCCTTATGACCGCATTGTGGGAGAGCGACCCTCAGGCGACCTCGAAAATGGATCGAGCACCTGAAGGCACTGAGTGGTCGGGCTATAGCTCAGGAGTATAATTCCTCCCGTAGCCCGACCATTCGCAAGCGCTGCCACCATGTGATCTTCGAGCGTGCCACCGTGATAACCCCGTAGAAATTTCAAGAATGCGTCGATCGCCAGATCGCACTGACTTTCGTCGAGTTCGGCTTGCAATAGCAGCTTGAAATTCAGGCCGGGGCCCGCCTCTGCCACGACAGAATATGCGAACGAGTACGGCTGATCAGCGCGCACCTTGTGCTGTCCACTCGCGAAGACGGTAATTTTGAGCAGAGCCAGCTTACCGGCTAACTTCGCAAGAGCGGATTTTAACGCAACGTAATGGTCTCGCCCCATCTCGCCGAGGAATCCGTCAAAGTACGACTTTGCGATGTAGGCAACCACCACGGTCGGAATCAGCCACTCAACTCCTGCATAAATGCCCCTGTCCTGCCGTGGCGCAATCGACAATGGAATCCCCGCACCGCTCACCTCAGCAGCAAAATCATCAAAGAATTCCGACGGTATTTGAGCCCAATGTGAAAGAAATACAGGCGGGAACTCTGTTTGGTCCCGGGCCATGGCCGTACCTCCGTCGCGAATCAGATAGTTCGCGAATCAGATGATTCTACATCTGAGTGGGGCCTCTTAAATCTTCTGGTCGTAGGCGCCGACTTCGGGGTGTTTGGAGAGGCGCGCATCCAGATCGCGGAACATCGCGCGCATGTTCTCTTCGGATGTGGGACTTTCGACGACGACCACCAGCGACGGCTTGTTGGACGAGGCGCGCACCAGGCCCCAGGTGCCGTCCTCCAGCACCACGCGCACGCCGTTCACCGTGATCAGATGCACGATGCTCTGGCCGAGGATTTTCTCGCCGCGCGCTTTCGCCTGCGTGTATTCCTGCGTCAGCGCCTCGACCACCGCGTATTTCTTGTCGTCCGGGCAGTAGGGCGCCATGGTCGGCGAGCCCCAGGTTTTCGGCAGGCTTGCCACCAGCTCCGACATCTTTTTCCCGCCGGCGCGGTCGAGCATCTCCAGCACCGCGATCGCCGCCACCACGCCGTCGTCATAGCCGCGGCCGATGGGCGGATTGAAAAAGTAGTGGCCCGACTTCTCGAAGCCGGCGAGCGCGCCCAGCTCCGCGGTGCGGCGCTTGATGTACGAGTGGCCGGTCTTCCAGTAATCGACCGACACGCCGTTTTCCTTCAGCACCGGATCGGTTTCGAAGAGGCCGGTGGATTTCACGTCCACCACGAACTTCGCGCCACGCTGCCGCGACGACAGATCGCGCGCCAGCAGCACGCCGATCTTGTCGGCGAAGATCTCCGCGCCGGTGTCGTCCACCACGCCGCAGCGGTCGCCGTCGCCGTCGAAGCCGAGGCAGAGATCGGCGCCGTGTTCGCGCACCGCATCCGCCATCGCGTGCAGCATGTGCAGGTCTTCGGGGTTCGGATTGTATTTCGGGAAGGTGTAATCGAGCTCGGCGTCCATCGGGATGACATCGGCGCCGATGCGCGTGAGCGCCTGCGGCGCGACGATCCCGGCGGTACCGTTGCCGCACGCCGCCACCACCTTGATGGGCCGCGAGAGCTTGTGGCCGCCCGTCGCCGCTTCCAGATACTGTTCGCGGAATTTCTCCACGCGGCTGTAGCTTCCGCCCGCCCGCGGCTTGCCTTCGCCGGAAAGCACGATCGCCTTCAGCCGCGTCATCTCGTCCGGCCCGAAAGTGAGCGGCTTCTGCGCCCCCATTTTCACGCCCGTCCAGCCGTTTTCGTTGTGGCTCGCGGTCACCATCGCCACGGCGGGACAATCCAGCGCGAATTGCGCGAAGTACGCGACCGGCGTGGTCGCCAACCCCACATCCACCACCTCGCAACCGGCATTCAGCAGCCCGAGGACCAACGCCTGTTGAACGGACTGCGAATAAGAGCGGTAGTCGTGCCCCGTGGCGACGCGCGGCTTGATGCCGAGCTCATAGAAATACGCGCCCAGCCCAAGTCCCAGCGCCTGCACACCCAGCAGGTTGATCTCGTTGGGAAACAGCCAGCGCGCGTCGTATTCGCGAAAGCCGTTAGGCGAGACCAGCGCCTCGGTCTCGAATTCATAGGTGTTGGGCTTCAGATCGCTCTTGGGCTTGAGCATGCGGCATCACCGGGACTGTCGAGGAAAGCGGCTGCGGGCTTAGGCAAGCCGCGCCGGAGCGTCAATGCCGCGCAGCGGCTCCGGGATCGAACTGCCCGTCGGCCGCGTCGCGCGCCTGATCCGCGTTGAGTTCCGGCTGCGGCACGCGCGGATTGTGAATGTCGTAGGTGTCGAAGCCGCAATTTGGGCATGGCGGGATCAGGTCGCCGGAGCGGAGCTTGATGAGCTGCTCGCAGCGTTCGCAGCGGTATTGCGCGTTCTCGCGCGCCGTTTCTCCGGCTTTTTCGGTCATAGGCTTTTGCCTTTTCCGCTCTTGTGTAGAGCGGTGAACGTGACGCCCCCTCTTGCGTTCCGCGAGGCGCAGTACTTATTTACCTCTAAACAGTCTGTGATATGATTCTAACTACGTTTGAAAGCTGTAGAATGCTAGGGGCTCCCACCGCGCTGAATGCCGCCGAACGCACTGCTCTCAGCCGCATCGCGGGCGCGATGGCGCTCCCGCAGTTTCAGCCGGGATCGGTGTGGCTGGCTGGCGCGGGACCGGGCGATCCCGGACTGATTACGGTGCTCGGGCTGCATGCCATCGCGAGCGCGGATGTCGTTCTCTATGACGCGCTGGTGAACGCGGCGCTGCTGCAGTTTGCCCGGCCCGGCACGGAGCTGATTTACGCCGGCAAGCGGCGCGGCAAGGCCAGCGCCGACCAGGACGATATCTCGCGCAAGCTGGTGTCGCGGGCGCGCAACGGCAAGCGGGTGCTGCGGCTGAAGGGTGGCGATCCATTCGTGTTCGGCCGCGGCGGAGAAGAGGCATTGGCGCTCGCCCGCGCGTCCGTTCCGTTCCGCATCGTGCCCGGCGTGACGGCGGGCATTGGCGGCCTGGCGTACGCCGGCATCCCGGTGACCCACCGCGACACCAATCACGTCGTGACCTTCGTCACCGGACACGGCGCAGACGGTAAAGTTCCGGACCTCGATTGGGCTGCGATCGCGCGCGGCTCGCCCACGCTGGTGCTCTACATGGCGTTGGCCCATGCCGAGGAGATCGCGCGCAAGCTGATCGAGGCCGGACGCCTTGCAGACGAGCCCGCGGCAATCGTCAGCGATGCGACGTTCGAAAAGCAGAATGTCCGCGTGACCGCGCTAGGCCAACTGGGCGAAGCGGCGCGCGAAAGCCCCGCGCCCGCCATTCTCGTCATCGGGGAGAATGTGAAGCTCCGGGCCGGCCTCGATTGGCTCGGCGCACTGTCGGGCCGCCTGCTCGATCCCGATCCGCTGAAGCACGACCGGCTGCAACACGTTTCCTGAAGACCCTCACGCAATTCTTGGCGATCCCTGGGAAGGCACGATGGCGGCAATCGGACTCCGCTACCAATTCTGATTCGCTGAAATTCGGAAAGCGGGCAGCGTGCGGATCAGGCTTCGCCTTCGACGCTCGCCAGCAGATCCTGCGCGTCATGCGCCATCTGCACCAGATCGGACGGCATTTCCTCGCCCGAACGCCGTGCCCATTCGACGAGCTCGATCGCCATGTTGACAAGTCGCGGCGCGCTCGCAATCAGGCGGGCCTGCTGCTCGATTTTCTCGGGCGCGAGATCGTATTCCGCCCCCGGCACGCGCCAGCCGCCCCATTCCGAGTCGCCGGTCACGATGATTGGATAGGTGCCGGGCACCGGATGGCGGGCGCAATCTTCCGCCGGCTGCCACTTGTTCCGTGCACGGACGATGCGCCAGTGTTCCTTGCCGTTGTCCTTGCCGTCGGTGAGCGGCTGCTCGGATTGCAACTCATCGGCGGCAAATTCGCGCCCCAGTCCCACGTCATAAAAAATGCGGATCGGCTCATCGAGCCCCTTGGCCCAATGCGGAATGACGCGCTCGACCAGCGCCCATGTGCCGACCGGCTTCACATACACTCGCTGGTTCTTGTGAAACTGCGCTTTGGCCATGAACGCCCGCCCTGCCTGTGGGCGCTTAAGCTAGGCGCGTCATGTTAAGCGGAGGTTAAACCGTTCACCGGCCGCTGGGGTTTTCGTTGGGCACGGCATCCTGCGGCGGCGGTTCAGCGGGTGACGGCGTTGGTATCGAGGTCGGCGGCGCAGTGTCGTCTTGCGGCACGGATGGCTTCGCCACCAAGGCCCGCGTGCTTGCCGTCGGCACCGCGGGGGGCGGCGTCATTTGTGCCATCAGTGCTGGCGGGACCGCCGCGATGAGTTGCCGTCCCCATCGGATCAGATGCACTCCGTTCGAGGCCGGGGCAGGCCCGCGCGGCCTGCATGCCGTACCCGACGAACAAGCGTAGCGTAGTTCGAGATCCGCAAACCCAATCTGCACGTCGCTGCCGATCTCGACGACGCTCGATCGCCATGCGCGCGTTCCGTCGCTCTGGATGGCGGAATAATAGCGATCGGCAATGCGCAGCGGCGCGGGCGTGGTGCCGCTCGATGCGAGCTGTGCTCGCACCGTATGCACGAGACCGGAGCCATCTCGGAAGAACACCGCGCGCGATTGCGTGATGCTGCCCGCCGCTTTGGCATCGGTGAGACCAAAGCCGGCGATCTCCTCATCCGGCATGAGCGGCAACGGCGCGGTGGCAGTATTCGCCATCGGCGACGGGCTTGGCGGCGCGGCGGCGGCGGTCCTGGGAATCAGCAATTGCGAGCCCGCCAGCGCGGCCATCACCTGCGCCCGCGCCTTCGCATCCAATCGGAGCGGCAACCGCACGTCGCGGGTGGAATCGAGCGTCGCAGGGCCGCTGACCCGGTCCACCTGCAGGCTGCCGTCGCCGCCGACCCGCAGCGAGAACTCGCCGGTGTACGCCATCGATCTGGCATCGCGCAGGACAAACAGCCCGGTCCCGGACGATTCCACGTCCGTGCCGCGGTTGAAGGGACCGAGAAAATCACGCAGCGAGAGCAATTGCTGCGGCGAGAGGTGCAGCTTTTGGACAGCCTGGGCCACGGCATTCTCGGCCGCGGCGTGGTGGATGGACAGGATTGTACCGCAGAGGGCGGCAAGAAGCGTCTTGCGCAAGCGGTTTCTCCAGCCCCCGTGACGCCAGCATAGCATAACCGCAGCCATCATGCGGGAAGTGTTAAAAATCTCATCCTCTCCGGGACCTTGTGGGAACCATTGCTTTACCCAACCGGGGGAAACATGCCGCTTTCGCTGGCCCGCACTGATACAAAAGCACGCTGGAGTCCCTACGCATGGCGCGTGTTACCGGATTTGCGAAACGGAGTGCGAACCGCGCCGAGCGGGGCCGCGCCAACAGCGAGCCATGCGGAGAGCCCGTTCCTCTTGATCTTTGGCCGGTGATCGAGCCTTACGAAGAGCACCGCGGATTGTCCGTCCGGGTGGAGCGGCTTGCGCATGGCGCACGGCTGTCCAAAGGCCGGAACAATGGCGACAGATCATGGTCGCTGGCGCCGGATGACCTCGACGACCTCGAATATCTGCCGCCTGCAGGCGCCTATGAGGCGCACAAGCTGGCGATCCGCCTCATCAGCCTCGAAGGTAGCAGCGGCGCTACGCTGGCGCTGATCGATCTTCCGATCGCCGCCCATATGCCTTCCCAACCGGAAGCAGCCGCGCCGGCCGTTGCAGTCGAAAGCCCAATAGATCTCGTCGATCCCGACGCCCAGCGGCTGCGCGACGAACTCGCGCAGATGAAATTCTCGCTCGCCACACGCGACGCAGAACTGGCCCGCATCCGCAGTGCTGCAGAGGAAGCGGATCGCTCGCGTCAGGAGCTCATGACGCAATTCGCCGCGGCCGAAGCGGCGTGGGACCGCGAGCTGCAGGAGCGACTCACGCTGGCTGCGGCGGAAGCGAAGGCCAATCTCGAAAAGAGCCGCGCCGCCTGGGATCTCGAACAGAATGTGCGCATCTTCCGCTCCGAGGCGAGCGCAGAAACTGCCGTAGAGGACGCGCGCAAGCGCTGGCAGCAGGAAGCCGACGCGGCGCTGGCCAAGGCGAAGGAAACCTGGGAGGCCGACGGAGCCGCCCGTCTGGCCGCTGCCGAGAAAGCGGCTGCCGAACTGCGCGACCGCGCCGAACAGGCCGAGACCGCCCTGGCACGGTCCTCCGCCGCGCAGCCCGACGACAAGGAAGTTCGCCGCCTGCGTCAGCAGCTGGCCGGAATTGAGGCGAACCTGGCAACCCGCACCGCGGAACTGGCGGAAGCCCGTGCCGCTGCGGAACTTGCGCGCGCCCGCTCGCAGGACGTTCCGGCGGAAGTGCGCAAGGCAGAGCAGGCTTGGAAAGCGGGCGAAGCCGCGCGCTTCGCGGCGGCGGAATCCCATTGGAAGGATCGATCGGCGAAGGCCATGGCGGAAACGACCGCTCGCTTCGAACAGGCCGAAGCAGACGTGGCGGAAGCACGCGCCCAGGCTGAAGCGCGCCTGCATCAGATGACCGCTTTGCAGACGTCGGTGTCCGCGCGCGACACCGAACTCGCGCAAATGCGCACTGCGCTCGACGAGGCGCGCGCTCGATCTTCCGGCAAAGCCGACGCCGCGCGCGAACACTGGCAGCAGGAGATGGACGCCGCGCTGGCGAACGCGCAGGAGACCTGGAAGGCCAACGAAGCGGCGCGGCTGTCGGCGGCCGAACTGCAATGGAAAGCGCAACTCGCCGCGGCGGTGGCCGAAACGACGGCGCAATTGCAGCGCGCCGAGAGCGCATTGGCGGAAGCTCACAGGGAAGCTCAAACACAGCGCGACTGCGCCGACGCAGAACTTAGCCGCCTGCGCGACGATCTTGCGACCGCGCACGCCGCACTCGCGGCCCACGAGAGCGAATTGGCGGAGGCACGGAGCTTCGCTGCCCAGGCGCGCACGACCGCCGACGAGTCGCTGGAAGGCGTCGCAGCGGAGATCGAGAAAGCGCGTCAGCAGTGGAAGAAAGAGGCGGCCGCGGCACTGGCTAAGGCGCAGAAGGCCTGGAGGGCCGAGGAAGCGCCGCGGCTGGCGGCGGCCGAAGCGCGATGGCAGGAGCAGATCGAGGTGCGGCTCACAGAAGCCAACGAGCGCGTCGAGCGTGCCGAGACCGCGCTGGCCAATGCACGCGACTGTTCCGAAGCGCTGCGCCACGAACTGGCAGCCGCGCAGGCAAGCCTTGCCAATCGAGACATCGAACTCGCCGAAGCGCGCGCCGCCGCCGAGCGCGAGCGCGAACGCTGGACAGAGGCTCCCCTCGCTGCGCAGGAGCGCAAGCCGAGCTGGCAAGCGGACCACGACGATCGCCGCATGCTGTTCCGCCGCCGGCTGATCCGCGATCTTGCGGTCGTGACCTGCCTTGCCGGCTTATCCATCATGCTGTTTCCGCGCGTTCAGCCGGTGGTTGCAGAGGCATGGCCGCAGAGCCTATCGCTGCATGACAATATTCAGCCGTTGCTGCAGATGGCCGGCCTCGCGAGCGAGCCTGCTCCTGAAGAGGCGCCTGTTGCCGAGCCGCACGCCCTTGTGGATGTGCGGGTCGCAAATCTGCGCGAGCGGCCGTCCACCGCGTCCGCCGTGGTGACGAAACTCGCGCGTAATGCGGAAGTCGTCCCGGTCGAACACCGCGGCAAATGGGTGTTCGTGCGGATCGGGGACGGCGCCAACCAGCAGCAGGGCTGGGTGGCAAGTTCCGTCCTCAAGGGCGACGACCCGCAAGCCACCATCCACGAGTAGGGCCACGGACACTGTCGGCGCCAACGGTTGCTTTACGAACTCGACGCAAGATGGAGCGGTAGGCAAGAGGCATCGGGACGTCCCACGCATGCCGCAACAACCGACCCGCTTTCGTCCAGGGGCTGCCAGCCAGCGCGCCGATCGGCCGGCTGACGTGAAGCGGACCGGGATGGCAGCAGAGCATCCCTATGAAGACACCGCGGAGCTGCATGTAGACGCTGAAGTTCAGCGCTTCATCGACAGCGGCGAGTTGGACGTTGGGTCGGACGCGCCCGGAGAAAATCCCGGTGCGGACCTGGTCGGCGCCGCGGTCGAGCAGGCGCGGCAGCAGTGGCAACTGGAATTGGCCGAGCGGCTGGCCGAGGCCGAGGCGTGCTGGACAGACAAGAGCGAAAAGCGCCTCGCCATTGCGAGAGGGACCGCGCAACGCGCCGAATCCGCGTTGGAAGATCTCCGCCGCGAGCTCATGCGGACTCAAGCTCACCTCGCCGCGCGAGAGAACGAACTGGCAGATATCCACGCGACCCATGAGCGGGAGCGCGAGCGCTGGCGGCAATCGCCGGGTGCAGCACAGCAGGCTAAAGCCGCGCGCGACCTGCAATTCCAGCGGCGCGCGAAGATCGGCTTCCGGCTGATACGCGATCTGGCTCTGACCGTGCTGGTGATGGCGCTCGCCATGCTGGCGTCGGAGCGTGCCGCGCCCATCGCCACCGATGTTTGGCGGCAGGAAACCGGCCCGAACGGTCACCTCCGGCCGCTGCTGCAGCGGGCCGGCATTCCGATGAAGGATGCCGGAACATCGACGCACACGTTCGTCGATGCTCCCGCGGTCAATCTCCGCGCGCACCCGGCCAAAGGGGCGTCGATCGTCGGCACGCTGTCCCGCGACGTGGAGGTGACGCCAGTGCGCCGCCATGGCAAGTGGGTGCTGGTGCTGGTTGGCAGTGGCGCAGACCAGTGGCAGGGCTGGATCGCCGAGGCTTCGCTGAAGGAGATCGGTCCGGCCCCGAGCTCGGCGCCGCACTAAGGCGTCCGCGGACGCAGTTGGCGTCCGCCCGAGCGCCGGTCTATCGTTGCCCGATGGCTATTGGGTAAGGGCGCGATGAACTTCGATTTTTCTGACGATCAGAAGATGCTGCGCGACCAGGCGCGGCGCTTTCTCACCGAAAAATGCACCACCAAAGTGGTGCGCAAGGTGTTCGAAGGCGAGCACGGTTACGACCGCGAGCTATGGAAGCAGATCGCGGAAATGGGCTGGCTCGGCACCGCGATTCCGGAGCAATACGGCGGGCTCGGGCTCGGTCATCTCGAGTTGTGCGTCATCGCGGAGGAACTGGGCCGGGCGCTAGCGCCCGCGCCGTTTTCGTCCACCGTGTATCTGTTCGCCGAAGCGCTGCTCCTCGCCGGCAGTGAAGAGCAGAAGCAGAAATATCTGCCGAAGATCGCAAGCGGCGAATTGATTGGGACGTTCGCGCGGGCGGAAGGCGCTGGCGCCGTGACACCGAAGTCGATCCGCACGGCGTTCCGCGGCGGCAAGCTTTCCGGCAAGAAGATCGCGGTCAGCGACGGGATGGATGCCGATGTCGCGGTCGTGCTGGCGCGCTCGAGCGACGAGCCTGGCGAGCGCGGACTCTCGCTCGCCACTGTGAATTTGAAAGCCGCCGGCGTTTCGCGGCGCGCGGAGGATTCGATCGATCCGTCGCGCAAGCACGCGGAGATTGTGCTCGACAACGCCAGCGCTGAGCCGCTCGGCAGACCCGGAGCAGGTTGGGCGCTCGCCAAGTCCGTGCTCGATCGTGCCGCCGTGCTCACCGCATTCGAACAGGTGGGCGGCGCGGATGTCTGCCTCGCCATGGCCACGGAGTACGCAAAAACCCGCTACGCATTTGCGCGCCCGATCGGCTCGTACCAAGCGATCAAGCACAAGCTCGCCGACATGTATGTGAACAACGAGCTGGCGCGCTCCAATGCCTATTACGGCGCCTGGGCGCTCTCCACCAATGCGCGCGATCTTCCGCTGGCCGCCGCAGCCGCCCGCGTCGCCGCCACCCAGGCATTCGACTACGCGGCCAAGGAGAACACGCAGGTGCACGGCGGCATCGGCTTCACCTGGGAGGTCGATTGTCATCTCTTCTACAAGCGGTCGCGCGAACTTGCGCTGTCGCTCGGTCCACAGCGTGCCTGGAAGGACCGGCTCGTCACCGAACTCGAGCTGTCCAATGCGGCGTGAGGGGTGGGCAAGATTTGCACGCGGAGACGCGGAGGTCGCGGAGGTTCTTTGCGTCTCTGCGTCTGCCGTGAATCCAATTCCGACATTCTGAGGGGCGACCGATGGACTTTGAAGATACGAAAGAAGAAGCGGAATTCCGTGCGGCTGTCCGCAAATGGATCGGGGCGAACGCGCCGAGGGAAGGGGACGATGCCGCCGATGTGCTTGGCGAGCGCGGCGGGCGCGAATGGATGAAGCGCCAGCGCGACTGGCAGGCGAAGAAAGCCGAAGCCGGCTACGCGAAGATCACCTGGCCGAAGGAGTTGGGCGGCCTGGGCGGCACGCCCCTCCAACAGGTCATCTTCAATCAGGAGGAAGGCAAGGCAGGCTTGGGTGGCAACAGCCCGTTCGCCATCGGCCTCGGCATGTGCATCCCCACGGTCATGGCGTATTGCGGCAAGGACACGCTCGCCCGCTACGTGAAGCCGGCGCTTTACGGCGAAGAGATCTGGTGCCAGCTGTTCTCGGAACCGGCCGGTGGATCGGATGTCGCGGGCCTGCGCACCCGCGCCGAACGCGACGGCGATGACTGGATCGTCAACGGCCAGAAGATCTGGACCACCGGCGCGCAGTTCTCCGACTACGGTCTGCTGCTCACCCGCACGGACGCGAACGCCCCCAAGCACAAGGGGCTGACGATGTTTCATCTCTCGATGAAGACGCCCGGCGTGGAGGTGCGGCCGATCAAGCAGGCGAGCGGCGCCTCCGGCTTCAACGAAGTGTTCTTCACCGATGTGCGCATTCCGGACTCGCAGCGCGTCGGCGAAGTGGGGCAGGGCTGGCAGGTGGCGCTCACCACGCTGATGCACGAACGTTTGGCGGTCGGTGGCGGACAAGGCGGGGGCCTGGACGTGCCGCAGCTGCTGGCATTGGCGCGTGAGCTGGAGTTGGAAGACGGACCGGCGATCAAGAACGCCAGCGTGCGCGAGAAGATCGCGGATTGGTATGTGCGTTCGGCCGGCCTGAAATACACCACCTACCGCACCATGACGGCGCTCTCGAAGGGCCAGCAGCCAGGGCCGGAAGCTTCCATCGCCAAAGTGGTGGTGGCCAGCAAGCTGCAGGATCTCTCCGCCTTCGGGATGGAGCTGGAAGGTGAAGCCGGTGCGCTGACCGGTGCCGATGCGCCGGCGCACGGCGCCTTTCAAATGGGGTGGCTCGGTGCGCCGGGCCTGCGCATTGCCGGCGGCACCGACGAGATCCTGCGCAACATCATCG
>DIZC01000115.1:11624-19861 GCA_002429315.1 Alphaproteobacteria bacterium UBA6038 | reverse complement strand
TCGACAAGGACGTGCCGTTCAACCAGCTGCCGTCCGGCCGATAACCCAGGAAGGAAAGAAACGATGATTGGCTATGTCACGATTGGAACCAACGATTTTGAGAAAGCGAAGACATTCTATGACAAGGCGCTGGCGGCGCTGGGCGCTGGCCGCACCATGACGATGGAGCGGATGCAGGGCTACGGTGTGAAAGGCAGTCCTGTCATGCTCGCCGTGTGCAAGCCTTACAACGAGAAACCCGCAACAGCGGGAAATGGCACGATGGTGTCGTTCTTCGCGCCGTCCCGCGAGGTGGTGGACAAGGTCTACGCCGATGCGTTGGCTGCCGGTGCAAAAGACGAAGGCGCACCGGGCCTGCGCGGCGACACATTCTACGGCGCCTATTTTCGCGATCTCGACGGCAACAAGCTCTGCGTGTTTCATATGGGCTGAATGATCGAAAGTCCCTGCATCAAGGTGTGCACCATGGATGCTGCATCCGGTCTGTGCGCCGGGTGCGGCCGCACGCTGGATGAAATTGCCCGCTGGGGCTCGATGACGGACCAAGAGCGCCGCAAAGTTGTTGCGGGACTGCCCCAGCGGCTCGGCCACGTCCGGCATGCCTCTACCGAGCTTGGCAACAAGGCGTGACAGATCATCACTCCTCGATTAGCTCATCTCCTGCGGCTCGACCGGTCCGCTGCGCGTCGCATTCCTAAGCGGAGACTAACCTTTGGGATTGCCCATGGCGGAACCCTGTGGTGCAAAAGCACGTTCGCAAATGATGTCGCCTCGGCTTCCAATGCACGCCAGCCAGGTGCGTCCTTATTTGCGCGGCTTTGCGGTTGCCGCAGTGCTGTTGCTCTGCGCCTGTGGCGAACATGCGAAATTGCCGGAGAGCGCCGGCATGGGGCCGAAGCCCACCCTTCCGTCACCCCACGAAACCTTCATCCCGACCATCAAGTTTGCCTCTGCTATAGGATGGCCGCACAGCAGCCATCCCACACCGGCGGCCGGGCTGACCGTGAATGCTTTCGCGCAAGGGCTCGCCCATCCCCGCCGTCCCTACGTGCTGCCGAACGGCGATGTGCTGGTCGCGGAAACCGACTCTCCGCCCAAACCGGACGACGAAAAAGGTTTGCGCGGCTTCGTGCAGGGCATGATCAAGAAGATGGTGGGTTCGGATACACCGAGCCCGAACCGCATCGTGCTGCTGCGCGACAGCAACGGCGACGGCGTCGCGGAAACGCGCAGCGTTTTCATCTCCGGCCTGAACTCACCCTTCGGCATGGTGCTGGTGGGTGACGACCTCTACGTCGCCGACACCGACGCAGTCCTGCGCTTCCACTACACGCCGGGCGCAACGAAGATCGATGGCCGCGGCGAGAAGGTCACGGAGCTGCCGGCCGGCACCATCAACCACCACTGGACGAAGGACCTGACAGCCAGTCGCGACGGCTCCAGGCTGTATGCCACCGTCGGCTCCAACAGCAACGCGGCCGAGAACGGCCTCGCTGTGGAGCAGGGCCGCGCGGCGGTGTGGGAGATCGATCGGAAAAACGGCGCGCACCGCATTTTCGCAAGCGGCCTTCGCAATCCGAACGGCCCGAGCTGGGCGCCCGGCACGAACACCTTATGGGTTGCGGTGAACGAACGCGACGAAATCGGCAGCGACCTCGTCCCCGACTACATCACGTCGGTGAAGGATGGCGGCTTCTACGGTTGGCCGTTCAGCTATTACGGCAACCGCGTGGACACGCGGGCGAAGCCACAGAATCCTACCCTGGTCGCCACAGCCATCGTGCCGGATTACGCCGTCGGCAATCACGTGGCGGCGCTGGGGCTTGCGTTTGCGGACGGCGCAAAGCTGGGGCCTCAATTCTCCAAGGGCGCCTTTGTCAGCGAGCACGGCTCGTGGAACCGCGATCCGCTGTCTGGCTACAAGGTGGTGTTCGTGCCCTTCGCCAACGGCAAGCCATCCGGCATGCCGGTCGACGTGCTCACCGGTTTCTTGTCGCCCGAGGGCAAGGCGCAAGGCCGCCCGGTCGCCGTCGCCATCGACAAATCCGGCGCGCTGCTCGTCGCCGACGATGTCGGCAACACGGTCTGGCGGGTGAGCGCAGCGCGCGATTGATTCGCCGAGGTGATTCGCGGCATTGTGGCTCCCGGCGAGGGGCACACATGCGCAAAAACCGAGTCACTCCTGGTCTGCTGCTGCTGCTGGGTGCCTGCGCCTCCACACCGGATGTGACCGTTCAGTATTATCCGGCGAGAGCGATCACCACCTTCACCACCACCCAGAACGTCGCCTGCACGCACGACGACATGACACTGATCGTTGCCAATACTGTGACGGCGACAACGGAATATTCGGCCGATACCGGCAAGCCGCCGCACCGCCTGCACGTGAAGGATCTCGACAACCCTCTTGCCGATGCCTCGCTCAGCGTCGATCTATTCGGCGACGGACGGCTCAAGGGCATCAACGCCAGTTCAACCGGACAGGGCCAGGCGGTGATTTCGGCCGGTGCTGAATTGGCGGGTGTGCTTGTTCCGCTGGCAGGCGCCAGCCCAGGGCGTGCGCCAAGCAAGCTGCCCGCGTGTGCCGTGCTCAAGAATTGGTCAGACGGAAAGGCCGCGCTCAGCTTCGTAAAATCTGTCGATCTGGCGCAGCTCTCTGTGGGCACCACCGTGACATTGAACGACGATAAGGCCGCCATGAGCGATCCGGCGCTGTATGAGCGACTGTCGGACGTGCTGCCGGAAATCTCGCTCGAGGTGTCGCAGAAATCTGCGGTTCCGCGGCCGGCGGCGTACGCGCCCGGCGATGACCGCGACGCCCTCGAACTCACCTTGCACGACACCAGCACCATCCGGCTCGATTTCCATTCGACGGACCGCATCTCGTTTGGCAGACATTGGCTGGGTGCCAAGATCGTGACCATTCCGGGGCCGGACGACTATGTCCTTCCGATTCCGAAGGCGGCCTTGTTCGGCGGCCAAACCTTCTCGCTCACACTTTCGGAATCCGGCGCGGTGACGGCACTGTCCTACGGCAAGACCAGCGGCGCACCGGCGGCACTCGGCGCGGCAAACTCCGTGGCGACGACGATCACGCCGCCAGCGGCGGCTCCTTGAAGCTGACATCCTGCTTCCGGCCCAGCGTCCGGTGCAGCGACAACGCACGCCAGCCATGCAGCGGTTTGGGGAGATGGAAGTGCATCCCCCACGTCACCGGTGCAAGGTGAACCAGCTCGCCGCGACACGATCTTTCAGCGCCGCCGCTGCATATTTGCACTCGTGCGCACGTGAAGAGGGATCGGCTAGCCGCCGGTTCGTATCGGCGAGACTGGGCAGGTGGCCGTTGTCCTGGATTCTGCGCAAGATCTGGCGGCTGGTGGCAGCCATGAGCCGGTTCTTGTTCCGCAGGTCGTCGATGATGCGGATCAGCCCGACCTTCGCGTCCGGCGAGAGGGTGACGTTCTTGTCGCCGAGAATGTAAAGCGCCGACTCTGTGTTCAACTCATCCTGATTGTCGGCGGCCATCAGGCGGATCGTGTGGTACAGCAACGCGTAGGTGCGCGCTCGCTCGGGATCGAAATGGGCGACCGTTCCGTCCGCAACGAAGCTGTCCCACACCTGCGTATTCCATGATCGGGCAGGGACGCCATAGACGTTGCCAAAGGACAAGCCGTCTGTACTTTGAGGAACGACCGTGTTCCAATCGTCGCCGCTGGCGAGGATCGCCGACCGAAGAAACACGAGACGATGCTCGCTGCAGCGCGCGATGGCGACCCGCTCCGAGGCAAGGTCAGACGCAAGCGCGAGATCTCGCGCAATCGCCGCTTCCGACTCGCGCAGTTTCGATTGCCAGTGAAACCACTCTGCGACCTGCTCGGCGCTAAGGGCGATCAGCACGCCCAGCACGATGATGCCGACCTCGCCGAAGAACGCACGCCAGCCATGCAGCGGTTTGGGAAGATGGAAATGCATGGTCGCCTCCCTAGCCCGCGTTCACGTCGTGGCGTTCGCGGGTCTTGGCGAAGCGGATGGCTTTGAACTTTTCGGCGACGTAGCCAAGTTCCCAGGTGGATTTTGCGAGGAGCACCAGCGCGCCGTCGCGGTCTGTCGCCATCTGGTTGCGATAGGTCGAGATCAGTTTCTCCAGTTCCGCATCCTCGCCCGAAACCCAGCGCGCGGTGTCATACGGCGATGTGTCCAGCTCCACATCGAGCCCGTATTCGTCGCGCATCCGGCTCTTCAGCACATCGAGCTGCAGCTGTCCCACCACACCCACGATCCAGTTGGCGCCCAGCATCGGTTTGAACACCTGCGTCACGCCTTCTTCCGCCAGGCTCTCCAGCGCGCGGGTGAGATGCTTCTGCTTCATGGGATCGGCCAGCCGCACCCGGCGCAGGATTTCCGGCGCGAAATTGGGGATGCCGGTGAACACCACATCGCCGCTTTCGCTTAGCGTATCGCCCACGCGCAGCACGCCGTGATTCGGAATACCGATGATGTCGCCAGGCCACGCTTCGTCCACCGTCTCGCGCTCCTGCGCAAAGAACAGGATCGGGTTGTAGATGCCGATCTGCTTGCCGGTGCCGGATTGCGTCAGCTTCATGCCGCGGCGAAAGCGCCCCGAACACAAGCGCAGGAAGGCCACCCGATCTCGGTGATTCGGGTCCATGTTCGCTTGCACCTTGAACACGAAGCCGGTGACTTCGTTTTCCGACGGTTCGATAGTGCGGCCCTGCGCCGCTTGGGTGCGGGGGCTCGGCGCGAATTCGGCGAGCGCGCCGATCAGCTCCTTCACGCCGAAATTCTTCAGCGCCGAGCCGAAGTACACCGGCGTGAGATGCCCTTCGTGGTAACGGTCAGTACGGAAATGCGGCAGACCGGCCTGCGCCAGCTCCGCTTCCTCCTCCAGCTTGGCGAACACCTCGGGCTCCAGATGCGCGCGCAGCGCCTTGCCGCTGATGCGCTCACCCTGCGCGCCCGCCGGTGCGAACACGAGGAATTCGTCCGCGTACAGATCGAGCGCGCCCTTGAAATTCAGCCCGGCGCCGGCCGGCCATAGCATTGGCGCGCATTCGAGCTGCAGCTGATCGGAAATCTCGTCGATCAGTTCCAGCGGATCGCGCGCCTCGCGATCCATCTTGTTGATAAAGGTGACGATAGGAATGTCTCGCAGGCGGCAGACTTCGAACAGCTTGCGCGTCTGCGCCTCGATGCCCTTGGCCGCGTCGATCACCATCACCGCGGAATCGGCGGCCGTCAGCGTGCGGTAAGTGTCCTCGGAAAAATCCTCGTGGCCAGGCGTGTCCAGCAAATTGAACACCGCACCGCCATATTCAAAGGTCATCACCGCGCTGGTGACGGAAATGCCGCGCTCCTGCTCGATGCGCATCCAGTCGGAGCGCGCGCGCCGCGCTTCGCCGCGCGCCTTCACCGCACCGGCCGCGCGAATGGCGCCCCCCAGCAGCAGCAGATGCTCCGTCAGCGTGGTCTTGCCGGCGTCCGGATGCGAGATGATGGCGAAGGTCCGCCGTCGCGCCGCTTGCGCCGCCGGCGTTCCCGCCATCGCTGTTGGGCCTTCGCTCATCCTGAGCCAGCGACTAGCAGGCGCAAACACACCGGACAAGGACATCCGCGCGGCGCCACACCGGCGGGTTAGGCCTGATTGCTGCGGGCCCGAAGCAGATTGCGGAGCTGGCCTACCACATATTCCAGATCGTACGGCTTGGCGAAGAACGGCGCCTGCTCGCAGAGATCGCGCGCCGAATTCACCTTCTGGGCATCGCCGGAGGTGAGGATCACCAGCAGGCCGGGATAGTTCTTGCGAATCCAGCTGCACAACCCGAACCCGTCCATCTCGCCGGGCATCCGCACGTCGGTGAAGACGCAATCGATGCTGACGCCGTCGCTCTGGATCACTTGAACGGCCTCTGCCGCGTTGCGGGCCTCGTAGACCTTGTAGCCGCACTCCTGCAGGTAGTCGGAAAGCGCCATGCGGATCAGGAATTCATCTTCCACGATAAGGATCGCGGCTTTGCGCTCCTTCGGGTCCGTCAGAGGCATATTTGACCCAAGCTGCGCCATCCGATGTGCCCCTCCAGATCCGCGAGACAACGCGCGAAACCGCGTTCGTTTCCACCTGGATGGGCTGCCATGACGCGTGGCTGGAGCCCGAACGCGGAGCGATCAGCCCGGATTTCCGGCGTGCCGCTCGATTTCGACGCCCGCGGATTCGGCGCCCGGCAGGGCATGCAGCTTTTCCACGCGCACCCGAGCGGCTTTCACGCGGCTGTCCTCGAAACAGGCCTGCGCGACGCGCTCGGCCAGGGTTTCGGCGAGATTGATGTGGCCCGCAGCGACCAAGCCGCGGATTTTTGCGGTGATCGCCTCGTAATCGACGACTTTTTCCAGCCTGTCCTCGAGAACGGCCGCGTCCTCCACCGCGAGGTCGACATTGATGCGCACCGGCTGCGGCTTGCCCCGCTCGTGCCCGTGAATGCCGATGTGCGCGAGCACCTCGAGATTTCGGATGAAGA
Organism: Alphaproteobacteria bacterium UBA6038; assembly: GCA_002429315.1. Lineage (GTDB taxonomy): Bacteria > Pseudomonadota > Alphaproteobacteria > Micropepsales > Micropepsaceae > Rhizomicrobium. Next base: position 13,328 of record DIZC01000115.1, on the reverse strand, counting down.
CGTGACGAATCGCGCGCGCCGCGTCGGCGATGCGAAGCGGCTGTATGGCGGCGGGTTTCATGCTTCCTCCGTGTCCGCCAGCTTCCAGATCAGGTGCTGGCCGGCGTCCACGGCGATCGTCTGGCCGGTGACGGCGCGCGCGTCCAGCAGGTAGCGGACCGCATCGCAAATGTCCTGCGGCTCGGAACCATGGCCGAGAATGGTGGAGCGGCGCTCACGCTCGAAATGCGCCGCGCTCTGGCGTGCGGCCCTTAAGGTTGGGCCGGGCGCCACCGCGTTGACGCGAACGCGGGGGCTGAGAGCTTGCGCCAGCGTCACCGTCAGCCAGCGAAGTCCGGCGCGGCTGACGCCATAGGACAGAAAATCCGGCCCCGGCCGGAACAGCCGCTGGTCCAGCAGATTGACGATGGCGCCGTCGCGATCCTTCGGCAGCTGGTTGGCAAAGGCTTGCGCCAACACCAGCGGCGCGCGGAGATTCACCTCCATGTGACGATCCCACGAGGCGCGGTCGGCGCTGTACCACCGGTCGTTCTCGAAAACGGAGGCGCTGTTGACGAGCGCCGTCAGCGGCCCGAGGCCCCGCGCAGCCTGCTCCACCACGCTTGCGGTTTCCTCTTCGCGCGCGAGATCGGCTTTCACCAGCACTGCTTTGGCGCCGGCCGTATGCGCGTCTTCGCACGTGACGCGGGCCTCGCGCTCGGAGCTGTTGTAGTGAATCGCGACGTTCCAGCCATGGCGCGCCAGATCGAGTGCGATGGCGCGGCCAAGCCGCTTGGCCGCTCCCGTCACCAGCGCATTCTTCGCGTCCGCCATTCCGCGTTATAGCGCGAATTCGCGCCGCGTGGGGAGACATCGGGCCGGGTGGCTGTTGATCCGCCGGCCGTTCGCATTTCAGATGGGGGAAAGGAAAGAGGTCTCGGATCGTCGCATGCGCTTATCGCTCTGTCTGGTCCTGTCGCTGCTGTGGGGTCCGGCGCTCGCAGCAGGCGACGCCACGGTCATCTACGAGGGCGCCACGCTGATCGATGGCACCGGCGCGCCGCCGAAGCCAGACATGTCGATCGTGATCAAAGGCGAGCGCATCGCAGCGGTTTTGCCGACGGCGAGCCTTTCGGCCAGGCAAGCAGCCGGCGCGCAAATCGTCGACGTCCGCGGGCTTTATGGCTTGCCGGGGCTGATCAACTCTCACGTTCACCTGGCAAGCCCGCCGGACCGCAAATACGCTCTCGCGCTGCTGCGTCGCGACGTTTACAGCGGCGTGACGACAGTGCGCGACATGGCTGGGGACACCCGATTTCTCGCCGACCTTGGGCGTGCCGCCCCCCAGGCCGAGATCGCCGCGCCAGACATTTACTACGCCGCCCTGATGGCGGGGCCCGCGTTCTTCCACGATCCACGTGTGGCCGAGGCGACCCGCGGCGAAACGCCGGGCCAGGTACCGTGGATGCGTGCGATCACCGGCCAGACCGATCTGCCGATCGCGGTGGCCGAAGCGCACGGCACCGGCGCAACCGCGATCAAGATTTACGCCGATCTTCTGCCGGAGCTGGTGCGCGCCATCACCGCCGAAGCCCACCGGCAGCACATGCTCGTCTGGGCGCACGCGGCCGTGTTTCCGGCAAGCCCCCGCGACGTGATCGAGGCCGGAGCCGATGTGGTCAGCCATGTCTGCATGCTGGCGTATCAGGCGAACGCGCGGATGCC
>DIZC01000115.1:0-11475 GCA_002429315.1 Alphaproteobacteria bacterium UBA6038 | reverse complement strand
CATGTGGAAAGTTCCGAACGCCCAACCCAAACCCTACTGTTCGCTGCCACTTGCGGAGACGCTCGCAGGCGCGGCGCATCGCGCCGGCGTTCTGATTTCAACCGGCACCGACGCGCCGGCCGACTGGAGATCCGCCTATCCCTCGCTAACGATGAGCTCGAGATGCTGGTGCATGCGGCGGGCTTCACGCCGATGGAAGCCATCGAAGCATCGTCGCGCATTGGCGCCATGACGGTCGGTCAGGCGAAGGAGATCGGCACAATCGAACAGGGCAAGATTGCCGATCTCGTCTTTACGGCTCGGGATCCGCTGGCGGACATCGCCAATTTGCGCAGCGTCGTGATGACCGTGAAGCGCGGCACGATTTACCGCCGCAGTGATTACAAACCGATCACAAAGGACGAAGTGGGCGACAACCAGTAGATCAGGTCAGCGGCAGCCGATGCGGGCCACGAATCTTGCTTGGTAAGACGCGGCCGGACCATTGCGCCCAGAGACTCTGCGGCAAACCTGCACTTGCGCAGTGCCGCCGAAGCTTGCAACGTTAACACCGACTTCTGAATTCGTTCGGCTCGAACCGGAGGGGGAATTCGGAGTGGAATTCATTCGCAGATCGGGCGGACGGACCGTGCCGCAGTTCTGCCTGCTGGCCATGGCGCTGGCGCCGTCGCTGGCCCGCGCCGACTCCATTCTTGCACCGGTCGGGCCGGTGGGCCGAGGCGACAGCATCATCATCCTCGACGCGCTGGTGATCATGCTGGCGATTGTCATCCCGACCATGATTGCGACGCTCGCCTTCGCCTGGTGGTACCGCGCCTCGAATGCGCGCGCTGTCTACCGGCCCGATTTCACCTACTCCGGCAAGATCGAACTCATCGTCTGGTCGATCCCGACTCTGACCATTTTTTTCCTTGGCGGCGTGATCTGGATCGGCAGCCACAAGCTAGATCCTTTCGAGCCGCTCCCTTCGACCGCAAAGCCGCTGGAGATCGAAGCGGTGGCGTTCGATTGGAAGTGGCTGTTCATTTATCCTGAGCAGGGGATCGCCAGCGTCAATCAGCTTGTCGTGCCGGTGGGCCGGCCGCTGCACTTCCGCATCACGTCTGCTTCCGTGTTCAACGCATTCTTCGTGCCCAGCTTCGGCAGCATGATTTACGCTATGAATGGCATGGTCAGTCAGTTGAACCTGCAGGTCGACAAGCCGGGCAAGTATCTCGGGTTCTCGGCCCATTTCAGCGGTGATGGCTTTCCCGATATGCGCTTCGATCCCGTGGCCGTGCCGCCCGACCAATTCGCCGGCTGGGCCGCGGGTGTGAAAGGCGCGCGGCTCAATCGCGCGGCGGTCGGCGCGCTCCTTAAACAGAGCCGCGCGGTCAAGCCGTACGCCTATAAGGGCGTCGATCCGACGCTGTTCGACGCGATCGCCGCCCAGAAACTGCCGCCCGGCGAAGGTCCGCAAAGCGGGCGGAGCGGTCCGGGAGCGCAGAATGTGGTGCCGCACGGAGGCGCGCCGTAATGTTCGGAAAGCTCGGCTGGGATGCGATTCCATTGGATCAGCCGATCCCGCTGATTGCGGGCGCGGTGGTGATGCTGCTCGGGCTCGGCATGATCGTATGGGTGATCGCGAAGGGGTGGTTTCCGTATCTGTGGAAGGAATGGATCACCAGCGTCGACCACAAGCACATTGGCATCATGTACGTCCTGCTGGGGCTGCTCATGCTGGTGCGCGGCTTCATCGACGCTATCATGATGCGCGCGCAGCAGGCGATGGCGTTCCACGCCGGCGGTTATCTCCCGCCTGAGCATTACGACCAGGTCTTTTCGGCCCATGGCACCATCATGGTGCTGTTTGCCGCCATGCCGCTCGTCATCGGCATCATGAATTTTGTCGTGCCGCTGCAGCTGGGCGTGCGGGATGTCGCCTTCCCCACGCTCAATTCCGTGAGCTTCTGGCTGACCGCAACCGGCGCACTGCTGGTGAACGTCTCGCTGCTGATCGGCGAGTTCGCGCGCACCGGTTGGCTGCCTTACCCGCCCCTTTCGGAGCTGCGTTATTCGCCGGGCGTGGGGGTCGACTACTATTTATGGGCCGTGCAGATCTCCGGCGTGGGCACGCTGCTAACCGGGATAAATTTCGTCACCACAATTCTCAAAATCCGCGCGCCGGGTATGACGTACTTGCGCATGCCGATGTTCTGCTGGACGGCCCTTGCCTCGTGCCTGCTGATCCTGGCGGCGTTCCCAGTGCTCACCGCCACGCTCGCGATGCTCACGCTCGACCGCTATCTCGGCTTCCATTTTTTCACCAATGAGGCCGGCGGCAACGCCATGATGTTCATGAACCTCATTTGGGCGTGGGGCCATCCGGAGGTCTACATCCTCGTTCTGCCGGCCTTCGGCATCTACTCGGAAGTGATTTCCACCTTTTCGTCCAAGCCGCTCTTCGGCTACCGCTCGATGGTGGCGGCCACGCTCTTCATCTGCATCGTGTCGTTCTGCACCTGGCTGCATCACTTCTTCACCATGGGCGCCGGTGGCGATGTGAACGCCGCCTTCGGCATCTCGACCAGCATCATTGCCGTGGGCACCGGCGTGAAAATGTACAACTGGCTGTTCACCATGTATGGCGGCCGCATCCGTTTCACCACGCCGATGCTGTGGTCGCTCGGCTTCATGACCACCTTCGTCATCGGCGGCCTGACGGGCGTGCTACTCGCGGTGCCACCAGCGGATTTCCTCCTGCACAACAGCATGTTCCTGGTGGCGCACTTTCATCACGTGATCATCGGCGGCGTGGTGTTCGCGCTGCTCGCAGGGATCGAGTACTGGTGGCCGAAGGCGTTCGGATACCGCCTTGATGAGAGGTGGGGCAAAGCGGCATTCTGGTTCGGCCTCGTTGGATTCTACGTCACCTTCATGCCGATGTATGTCGTGGGTATTCTCGGCATGACGCGCCGGCTGCAGCACTACGATGTTGCGGACTGGTATCCCTGGCTTCTGGTCTCCGCAGTGGGCATTCTGATTCTGATGGGCGGCGCGGCCTGCCAGATCACACAGCTCGTCGTCAGTTTCCTGCGGCGGCACGAACTGCGCGACACCACGGGCGATCCATGGGACGGCCGCTCGCTGGAATGGGCGACAGCCTCGCCGCCGCCGGTGTTCAACTTCGCGGTGCTGCCGCAGGTGCAGGACGCCGAAGCCTATTGGGACGTAAAGCGGCGCGCGCGCGAAGCGGAAGAGCTTGGCGGCCAGCCGCACTACGCGCCGGTGGAGATGCCGCGCAACAGCCCGACCGGATTCGTCTGCGCTTTCTTCGCCACGCTCATCGGGTTCGCGCTCATCTGGCACATCTGGTGGCTGATGATCGTGGGCCTTGTCGGCGCTTATGCCACCTTTGTCGTGTTCGCCTGGCGCGACGTGCCGGAATACGTCATTCCCGCCGAGGAAGTGGAGCGGATTGATCGCGCCGATCGTCAAGCCCGGCAGGAGGCGCTGAGCGGCGCGGTGACAACATGAGTGCGGCGGAATTCACCACGGCCATTGCCGATCCGTACCGTCTTGGGCATCGCGGACCGAATCTCGCGCGCGGTCACGGCGGCGGCGGACCGGCGACAAAGCGCGTGATCGTCGGCTACGGCTTCTGGCTCTTCCTGCTGTCCGACATCATTATTTTTGCCTGCCTGTTTGCCACCTATGCCGTGCTGGCGGATGCCACCGCGGGTGGGCCCAAAGCGCGTGACATATTCGAGCTGGACCGTGTTGCCTGGGAGACGGCCTGCCTGCTGGCCTCAAGCTTCTTGTGCGGGTTGGCGACGATCGCCGTTGCGCAGCGCAACCAGATTCTCACCCAGGCAGCGCTGGTTGCTACCGGTCTGACCGGGCTGGCTTTCATCCTGCTCGAATCGTCCGAATTCGCGGCGCTGCATGCGCAAGGGTTCGGCCCGACGCGCAGCGCCTTCCTCACCGGATTTTTCACCCTCGTCGGCTGTCATGGCGTGCACGTCACCGCCGGCCTGTTGTGGCTCGGCACCATGATGGCGCAGTTCTACGCTAAGGGATTCCGCCCGGACATCGGCCGGCGCTTTCTCTGCTTCAGCATGTTCTTGCACTTTCTGGATGTGGTGTGGGTGGCGATCTTCTCGCTGGTTTATCTCGTGGGGACGCGGTTATGACGATGGAAGCTGACCGGCACGGGCTCGAACACGAAGAGGACGACAAGGGCGGCGCCAGCGATGAGCACAGCGCACACGTCGGGACATATGTCCTCGGCCTTGCACTCGCCACCTTGTTGACGATTGCGTCATTCTGGGTCGCGAAAACCCACCTCATTTACGACCCCGGGATTCCCATGGCGCTGGCCACGCTTGCCGTGGCCCAAATGGGAATCCATCTGGTGTTTTTCCTCCATCTTACGACGGCACCGGACAACACCAACAACATCCTCGCACTGGCGTTCGGGCTGCTCATTGTGGGGCTCGTGATATTCGGCTCCGTGTGGATCATGGGGCACCTCAATCACAATCTGATGCCCATGCCGCAGCTGATGCAGATGCAGCGCTGATAAGTCGCGGAACGGCGACGGTCCGCTTCCGCGCGCCGGCGACAGTGTTGTCCGGCGAACGCGAAGCACAATCAGAACGAGACCATGCTTCCCGACAGATAGACAATTTACATGGTGGAGGGTTGCGCTTCCGGCTGTACGGGTTCGCTCTTTTCCGGGAAGCGGATCATCACCTCGCGCGCGCCCTGCCCCACCGTGAAGCTCACAGTCTTGGGCGCAGCACCCGCGATCTCCACCGTGGCACGGTAGCGCCCGGCCGGCAGCTGCATGCCGACCCAAGGGCCTTCGCAGGCGAAGCTGATGTTCTGCCCGTTGCCGCTGATGGTGAGGTTTTCTTCGCCCAGCCATTGCCCGTCGGCGCCGGCCAGCTTGAGGGTCACCGGATAGTTTTGGGCGCTCATCGCCTGCTGGTCGTCGAGGCTGGCGCCGCCACAGGCGGTACGGACACCCTGCACGTCGGCTGTCTGATTCACCCGCAGTGCGGTCTGGGCCGAGGCCGGGGCGACTGCCGCCAGTGAAACGGCTACACCGAGCATCGCGATCTTGTTCATATCTGTCACTCCTCTCACCCATGAGCACATGGGCGGCTCTAGGAAACAGAATTGTGGCGGATGGAGTTCCAGCCAAATCGGCGCCGCGGCCGCTTCAACCAACCGGTCGGGGCCCCATTTCAGACCGGATCGCCTTCAGCGGATCACCGATGGAACCGCAACGGCGGGCCACATGAGCCCCAGGACAATCCCGATCGCAAGCGCGGCCACGGCCAGATGCCAGAATCTCATTTCCGATTCTCTCCCGCAGAGTGGTTTGCTCCTGTTGTATGGCAATGATGTGGCAGGAGTCGCAGAGCCGCTCCGCAGCCTACGCATGGCGAATCCCGGCAATCTGTCGCTTCAGGAGAATCGCAAATGCGCGTGCTTCATCAGATGCAGATGTCCGGCAACTGCTACAAAGTGCGTCTGGCCGCGCACCAGCTCGGCATTCCCCTGACATTGAAGGAATATCCGTTGCTGGCCGGCGATACGCGAAGGCGCGAATTTCTTGCGAAGAACCCGAACGGCCGCGTGCCGCTGCTCGAGCTGGACGACGGCCGCTGCCTGCCGGAGTCCGATGCCATTCTCTGGTATTTAAGCGAAGGCACGCCGCTGCAGCCTGCCGACACATGGTCGCGTGGCGAAGCCCTGTCGTGGATGTTCTTCGAGCAATACAGCCACGAGCCATATGTCGCGGTCGCGCGGTTCTGGTCGAGGTATGCACCGAGGGAGGAATTCGAGAAGAAGCGTCACCTCGTGCCGGAATGGCACGCCAAGGGCAATGCCGCTCTCAGTGTGATGGACACCCATTTGAAGACACATGATTGGTTCGCCGGCAATCGTTATTCGGTGGCCGATATTGCACTGTACGGCTACACCCATTGCGCGGAGGAAGGTGGTTTTGAACTCTCGCGCTATCCCGCCGTGACGGCGTGGCTCGCGCGTGTGGCTGTGCAGCCGAAGCACATTCCGCTGTCGTTCCGCTGATAGTTGCCAAGCCCAAAACGACGCCCTATAGGCACCCGCGTTCAAGGCCGCGCGAGCCGGACCGCGCGAGCTTGCGGTGTGATCGATACATGAGCGATAGCGAATTCGTTTTCGTCTACTCGACTTTTCCCGACGAAGCGGCGGCGCGTCGCGTCGGCGAAGTGCTGGTGACGCAGCGGCTCGCCGCATGCGTCAACATCTACCCGCCGATGCATTCCATCTATGAATGGCATGGCAACCTGGAATCCGGATCGGAGGTTGCGACTTTCATAAAGACGCGCCGCACGCAGGTGGGCGCGGTGATCGCGGCGGCGCGCCCGCTGCACCCCTACGCGACTCCCTGTTTCCTCGTGCTGCCGATTTCCACAGGCAATGAGGACTACCTTGCATGGGCGCGGGAGCAGACAGAGGCAAAATAGACCTCGATCGCTTGCATTTACGGCCGCCACGGCCTTCCATTGCTCCAGACACCGGCGAGAATCGCAGTGGGTTATCAGAAGCCGGAACGGACCACGCTAATCGATGGAGATGCGCTGAGGCGCGATCTCTCGACGCTGGCACGCGCGCAACCTGATCGGGGCAAGCTGCAGAAAGAAGCGCTGGCCGCCATCAAGGCGGAGGTGCAGGCGGCGCGGGCAGACATACAGACTCGCTTCGAGCACGAACGGATCGAGAGCCTCGCGGCGGCGCGCGCGCTGTCGGATGTCCAGGATGCGATCGTGCAGGTGCTCTACGATCTCGTCAGCAAGCACTTCTACTATGCCCAGAACCCCACCCAGGCCGAGCGGATCGCGATCGTCGCAACCGGCGGTTACGGGCGCCGCCAGCTGGCGCCGCAGTCGGACATCGATCTGCTCTTCCTGCGGCCGTACAAGCAAACCGCGTGGGGCGAGAGCGTCATCGAATTCATCCTGCAGATGCTGTGGGACCTTGGGCTGAAGGTCGGGCACGCCACCCGTTCGCTCGATGAATGCATCCGGCTGGCGAAGCAGGACGTCACCATCCGTACCGCCATCCTGGAATCGCGCTACATCTGGGGCGAGCGGCCACTCTTCGACGAACTGCGTAAGCGGTTTCGCGCGGAAGTGGCGGCCGGAACCGCGCTACACTTCGTCTCCGCCAAGCTCGCCGAACGGGCGGAGCGCCACTTTCGCCAGGGCGAAAGCCGCTACCTCGTCGAGCCGAATCTCAAGGAAGGCAAAGGCGGTCTGCGCGACCTGCAGACGCTTTATTGGATCGGCAAATATCTTTTCGGCGTGGACGATCCCGCCGCGCTCGTCCAGCACAACGTGTTCATGGACGAGGAATTCGCCCTCTTTCAGCGCGCCGAGGCGTTCCTCTGGCAGGTGCGCTTCCATCTGCACTATCTCACCGGCCGGCCGGAGGAGCGTCTTTCCTTCGATGTGCAGCCCGAGGTGGCGCGCCGCTTCGGTCACCACGGCTCACAGCGCCATGTGATGGAAACCTTGATGCGGCGCTATTTCCTGGTGGCGAAAGATGTGGGCGATCTCACCCGAATCTTTTGCGCCGCGCTCGAGGCGCAGAACCAGAAAGCCAAGCCGTCGCTGTCGCGTTTCCTCCCGGATTTTTTGAAGACGCGCGCCGCCGGCGATCCGTTCCGCATCGAAAACGGCCGGCTGAACGCGCGCGGTAACGCGTTCGAAGGCGATCCGGCCAACCTGCTGCGGATCTTCCACATTGCCGATGAGCGCGGTCTCGATGTTCATCCCGCGGCCCTACGCACGATCACCCGTTCGCTCGACCTGATCGACGAGGGGTTCCGGGCGGATGCCGAAGCAAACCGTCTCTTCCTTGCGATACTCACCTCAAAGCGCGACCCCGAGCGCGCGCTGCGCTGGCTGAACGAATCCGGCGTGTTCGGACGATTTGTTCCGGAATTCGGACGCGTGATCGGGCTCACACAGTTCAACATGTACCACCACTACACTGTAGACGAGCATTTGATCCGCGCCGTTGGCCACGTGGCTGCCGTCGAACGTGGCGCGCTGAAGAAGGAGCATCCGCTCGCAACCGAAATCGTCAATCGGATCAAGTCGCGACAGGTGCTTTACGCCGCCATCCTGCTTCACGACATCGCCAAAGGGCTTCCCGGCGATCATTCGGATGAAGGCGCCGCCATCGCGGGGCGCCTCTGCCCACGCTGGGGCCTGTCACCGGAAGATACCGACGCTGTGGTGTGGCTGGTGCGCAATCACCTTGTGATGAGCGACACCGCGCAGCGGCGGGACATCGGCGATCCGAAGACCGTGCGCGATTTCGTGGCGAAGGTGCAGTCGCCGGAAATGCTGCGGCTTCTGCTGGTGCTCACCGTTGCCGACATTCGCGCCGTCGGTCCCGGCGTGTGGAACGGCTGGAAGGGCCAATTGCTGCGAGAGTTGTATCATGAAGCCGAGTCCGTCATGGCCGGTGGCGACAGCGCGCGCGCGCGGTCGGCACTCGTGCAAGACGCGAAAGCCGCGTTGGCGCAGCGGCTGTCCGACTTCGGCGAAACGATGCGCGGGACGGCGCTCGCCCGCCACTCCGACAGCTATTGGCTGTCGTTCGATGCACCGACGCATGAACGCCACGCTCGGCTGGTTGAAACCCTGCAAAGCGAGCGCGAGACACTGGCGCTGTCTGCGGACAGCAATGCCTTTCGCGCGGCGACGGAAATCGTGGTCGCGACGCCCGACCGGCCGGGGCTGTTCTCGGCGCTGGCCGGCGCGATCACGGCATCGGGCGGTTCGATCGTGGATGCCAAGATTTTCACCACCACCGACGGGCTTGCGCTGGACATCTTCTCCGTGCAGGACGCGGCGGGCAGCCCGTTCGGCGATCCGCCGCGCATCGAACGGCTGCGCGGCAACATCCTTCGCACACTGGATGGCGAGGCGATCCCGCGCGTGCCCGTTTTGCGAGCCGCGAGCCGAAAGCGCGCCGGTACCTTCGAGGTGCATCCGAGCGTACGATTTGACAATGCCGCGTCCGTGGCGGCGACGGTCATGGAAGTGGAAGCGGCGGATCGGCCCGGGCTGCTTTACGACATCACCCGCGCCATCTTCGAAGCCGGACTGTCGATCTCCTCGGCCATGGTTGCGACCTACGGCGAGAAGGCGGTCGACGTGTTCTATGTGCGCGATGCCTACGGCCACAAGGTCACGAATCGGGAGCGGCTGAGCGGCATCGAAGCGCATCTGCTGCAGGGGCTCGAGCGCGAGGCGCTTGAAGCGGTCTCCGCGTAACGGCATAACCCACGGCCTTTAACGCCAGGCGATTTCATGAGCGCGCATCCAAAGCTTGTTTTTTCCGGCATGCAGCCCACCAATGTGCTGCACCTCGGCAATTATCTCGGCGCGCTCAAGAACTGGGTGAAGCTGCAGGACGAGATGGCGTGCCTCTATTGCGTGGTGGACATGCATGCGATGACGCAGGACACGGGCTACCGGCATCCGAGGGAGCTTGAGGCAGCAACGCGGGAGGTAACGGCCGCCTATATCGCCTCCGGCGTCGATCCGAAGAAGAGCATTTTGTTCAACCAGAGCCAGGTTCGGGAGCACGCGGAGCTTGCCTGGATCTTCAATTGCGTCGGGCGGCTCGGTTGGCTCGACCGGATGACGCAGTTCAAGGAAAAGACGGGCAAGCATAAGGAGCGCGCGTCTGTCGGCCTCTACACGTATCCGCTCCTGATGGCGGCGGACATTCTCGTCTACAAGGCGACCCATGTGCCGGTTGGCGAAGACCAGCGCCAGCATCTGGAGCTGTCTCGCGATGTCGCGCAAAAGTTCAACAAGGATTACGAGGTCGCCGATTTCTTCCCGCTGCCGGAGCCGGTGATCATCGGCGCCGGCACCCGCGTGATGAGTTTGCGCGACGGCACCAAAAAGATGTCGAAGTCCGACGAGAGCGACTACTCGCGCATCAATCTGACGGACGATGCGGACACCATCGCGCAGAAAATCCGCAAGGCGCGCACCGATCCCAACCCGCTACCCGAGAGCGACAAGGGATTCGAAGGCCGTGCGGAAGCCGACAACCTCGTGAACATCTATGCCGCGTTGTCAGACCGCCCTCGCGAGGCAGTGATCGCGCAATTCGCCGGCTGCCAGTTCTCACAATTCAAGAGCGAGCTTGCCGACCTGGCCGTTGCCAGGCTCACGCCAATCGCCGCGGAGATGCGCAGGCTGCTCGCGGATCCCGCCGAGATCGACCGCATTCTCGCCTCTGGCGCGGACAAGGCGCGCGCCATCGCGACGCCGGTGATGGCCGAGGTGAAGCGGCTCGTCGGCTTCGTGACCTGAAATCCCCGCCCTACGGGCACGGCCACGGATACGATTACAGCTACTGCGATCCGTCTAGCGACGACTACGACCCGTACTATTGCGGTTATTGATGGTTAATGCCGCCCGCGCAAAGAGCGCCGGAGCTCCCCGGCGCTCTTTTCTTTTTGTGCCATCGCGAAACAGATGCATCGCAAATCCGTTGTGGTAATCTTAACATAGAGCACGACGGGGCCACCAAGGGAGGATCATCATGCGTATTCTGTCGACATTGCTGGGCGCGACGGCGCTCGCGGGGACGCTGGCCGTCGGGAGTCTCGCGCTTGCCCCGCGCCCGGCCACCGCCCACCCGGCGCTCGCGGCGGTTCATGCCCTGCATGCGCTGGGCGGCCTGCACGCACTCCATGGGCTTGGCGCCATGCATTTCGGTCTCCACGGCTTGGGCGCCATGCATGCGTTCCACGGCGGCTTCGGCGGCCTGCACACCAGTTGGGGCGGCGGCCACATGAACTGGGGCCATCAGTGGAGCGGCGGCATGTGGGGCCATGGCTTCCGCGACCGTGACGACTTCCGGCGCTTCGATCGCGATGATTTCCGCCACCGCTTTTCAGACCGCGACGATTTCCGGCGCTTCGACCGGGACGATTTCCGCCACGGCTTCCACGACCGCGATGACTTCCGGCGCTTCGGCCGGGATGATCGCGGCTTCCGCGATCGCGACGATTTCCGGCACGGCTTCCGGGATCGGGACGACTTCCGCCACCGCTTCGCCGACCGCGACGATTTCCGGCGCTTCGACCGGGACGATCGCGGCTTCCGCGACCGGGACGATTTCCGTCATGGTTTCCGGGATCGGGACGACCGCTGGCGCCGTGGCTGGCACGGCGGCTGGAATTCCGCCTGGGCCGACGCCGCGGTCCTCGGGCTGGCCACCCTGCCCTATGCCGGCGGCGGCTATTCCGACGGCTACGGTGACGGCGGCGGCTATGGCTACGACGGCGACGGCGGCGGGTATGGCGGCGGTTGCGGCTGCGACTGCAACGGCGACAACATGTACGGCGACGGCCAAGATTGCGACTGACCGGATCTGATCCCCTCCCGGTCTGTCTCTTATACA
>DIZC01000049.1:47509-58566 GCA_002429315.1 Alphaproteobacteria bacterium UBA6038 | reverse complement strand
ATGGTCGTATCGAAACCGGCCGGTAGTCCGGATTTCAACTGCGCGTCTGTCAGTCCTGTGATGCCGGGATCGTTCGCGACATTTGCGGCACCTTGGCTTGGATCGGTAATGCCGCTTGTATCCATGTCCCAGTAGGTGGCTGAGAGGCTGCCGGCAGCCGCAAAATCATGGCAAATTAAACCGCCGCCCGGCGAAACTACGCCTGTCGCGTAAGCGTCCGCTGCGGTGCCGTAGTTTGCTCCCATAAGGCCGCCCGCGCAGGACCCAGTGTCGCCATTATTGGCGCCGGTTGCGTATGAATTGATGACGTTTCCGCTGTTCAACCCTGTAAGTCCACCGCCTGTGTCCAAATCGGCTCCATAGGTGTCCGCAGTTGCGTAGCTGAATTCAATGGCCCCCCCGTTCTCCCCGACGAGGCCTCCAAGATAGTTGTCGGCCTCATTGTCTGCGCAGCAACCGCCACCCACGGAGCCCTCAGCTGATGAATACTGGATTGTTCCATAATTCTGGCCTGCGATACCACCTCCGGCGTGAGTAAAGCCCTTGTCAGAGACGAAAACAGAGACATTGGCCCTTGCACGTATGATCGTTCCAAAGTTTTCCCCGGCAATTCCCCCGGCGCCCTCGATCTGGCCGCCTCCGTATATATTGCCGGTGACCTGCACATCGCTGATTTTCCCATAGTTCTGCGCAGTCAAGCCGCCGACGTACCCGGGATTGGTGGTCAAGTAGACGTTTAAGAGGGACAGATTGGTTATGCTGCCGCCGGTTCCGATATTGAGGAACAGGCCGAGACTGCGATTTAAGTGTGGCGGACGCATCGACAGGTTTGAGATTGCATGTCCCAGACCTTCAAGCCTTCCATTGAACGTCGTTTGAACAGGCGCATTCTTTAAAATGCCCTCTTTGCTGGCGTCGTAATCTTTCGCGAGCGCGTAGTGCCCGTTTGGATCGGTTGCGATTTGCGCCGCAAGCTGCGGCACTGTTCCGATCAGCGCATAGGTTCGCCCGTTGATCACGAGATTGCTGCCGAGGTCCCAAAATCTGATCCGGCCCTTCCGGACAAAGGACAACCTTCCGAGTTCTCCCGCATTTTTCGTCATGAGTGTGAGAGCGCCTGATCCCACGACTTCAACCTGCGCGGAAACGATGATTGAGCGCCCGGCATCGAGGGTGAGGCGGTGCGCGCTGGTCCAGCTGAAGGGCGCTTCCACCTGGATGTCGAGCGCCCCGCTGCCGCTTCCGATCGTCACGTCGCCCGCAGCCAGCATGCCGGTGAGATCGTCAACGTTGAGATACGCCTTCTTGGCCGTCGGCGTGCAGACGCCGCTCGTGCAACTCATGTTCTGCGTCGGCTTGTTGGAAATGTTCACCGCCGCCGATGCCGCGGTGGCGAGCAGAACTGCAAAACCCAGCGTTCCAACGCATCGCACAATACACATGTTCACGGCCATTCTCCTGTTCGGAGAGCCGAGCCTATCACGGGCGGTGCTCGTGTGAACGCCGTTTTCCTTCGGTCGCGGAACGATTACGCCCATAGGATCAAGAGCACTCTTGAAAGGGCTTGAAGCAGGGTGGGTGCTTTGGGCGGGTCGCATCGCGCGTTTACCGCGCGTTCCCCGGCACCGCGGCGAAAAGACATTGTGCATCAAGGCGCTAAAATTATTCGCACTTTACAGACGTACCACCGCCTGCACCGCCGTATAATGCGCGCATGAGTCAGCCTCCTCCATCCAAAAGGCCTTCGCCGCGTCCGTGTCTGCGGCGGGGTCATGCGCGAGTCTTCGCGTGGCACCGGTCTGTTTGCGCGCCCAGTCGCGTCGCTCGCGATTTTTTCCGACAAACAAACCGAACAATTCTGTTGCGCACCCAGAATGGGAGAAGGGGCGGGGGGTGGTACTATTTTTTCCGACAAACAAACCGAACAATTCTGTTGCCCCGTCGGAGAGGGGGGGACCCCTCCCCCCCAATTTTTGCAAACAATTCCGTTGCGCGCTGCGTCCCTTTCGCCCGCGCCGGCCGTCAAGGAGGCGGCCCGCTTCGCGGGGAAGGAGAGGGAGTACCCCCAGCCGATTTCCGAAGGTTCGAATGGGAACTTTGGAGGTTGAGGGGGGAGGGGGGGCGGGATTTTCAGAAAACAACCGTCAGGGGATTTTTGTTTGCGGGCAGCGGCTTACGCCACAAAGCCCGAGCTGCCGCCGGCTTACACGAGTGGGGGAGAGTGTTGCGACAGCAATTTCAATGGTCACAATTTTGCGGAAGGTGCGCCAGATGCGTCAAGATGTTGAGCAGGCGGTGATCGGGTGACTGGACATCCCTGGTGGCGCGGCGCCGCCATCTATCAGATCTACATTCGCAGTTTCTGCGACTCGAACGGGGACGGCTTCGGCGACCTGCCGGGCCTCATTTCCAAGCTCGGCTACATCGCATCCCTGGGGGTGGACGCGATCTGGTTGTCGCCCGTGCATCCCTCGCCGGACCGCGACTGGGGCTACGATGTCTCCGATTACCAAGGCATCCACCCGGACTACGGCCGCCAGGCCGATTTCGACCGGCTGCTTGGCGAGGCGCACGCCCGCGGGCTGAAGGTGATGACGGACGAGGTGCTGGCGCACACCTCCGACGAGCATCCCTGGTTCGTTGACAGTCTCAAGCGCGGCGCTAGGTCAGACTGGTACGTCTGGGCGCCGCCGAAAACGGACGGCACCGCGCCGAACAATTGGCTGTCGGCGTTCGGCGGACCGGCTTGGTCGTACCAGCCCGCGCGCCGCGAATATTACCATCACAAATTCCTGCGCCAGCAGCCGAAGCTGAGCTGGCGCAATCCAGAAGCGAAAGCCGCCGCGCTTGCGGTGCTCGACCATTGGCTCGCGCGCGGCGTGGACGGCTTTCGCCTGGATGTCGCCAACGCCTATCTCCACGACGCATCGCTCGCCGACAACCCCGCGGTGCGGCTCGCCGAGCGCACGGATAGCATGTGGACGCACGCGCCGTATCTGCAATTCCATCACCACGACAGCAACCTGCCGGAAAACATCGGGGTGCTGGATGAAATCCGCCGCACGGTGGAGCGCTATCCCAACCGTTTCGTGATGGGCGAATTCTCAGAAGATCCGGCGCGCTGCGGCTGCTTCGCGGCGCCCGACGAAGGGCTGCACTCCGGCTACAGCTTTTCGCTCTTGCAGGCGCGCACGCTTGGGCCGGATTTCGTGCATTTGTATTATAACCTGCTGGCACGGTTTCCGGCGCACTGGCCGTCGGTTGCGTTCTCCAACCACGATGTCATGCGCACCGTGAGCCGGTTCGGCGGCCGCGAACCGCCGCCGGAATTGGCGAAGCTGCTGCTTGCGTTGTTGCTGTCGCTCAAGGGAACTGCGCTGTTTTATCAGGGCGAGGAATTGGGGCTGCCGGAGGCCGATATTCGCCGCGACCAGATCCGCGATCCGGTGGGCGATCTGTATTGGCCCTACACCGGCGGCCGCGACGGCTGCCGCACGCCGATGCCGTGGGATGCAGGTGCTGCGAACCTTGGATTTTCCAGCGGCGCGCCGTGGCTTCCTGTCTCGCCGAAGCATCGCGGGCTTGCGGTTTCGGAGCAGGAGGATGACCGGCGATCGGCGCTCAACTTCACGCGGCGGTTTCTCGCCTTCCGCAAAACCAGCGCAGCACTGCGCTGGGGCGAGATCGTGTTTCTCGATGTAGCGCCTCCGCTCCTCGCATTCACCCGGGAATACGATGGCGAAAAGCTCTTATGTTTCTTCAACATGAGCGGCGAACCGGTTGAATTCGCAGATGATTTTCTCTCCGGCGTTGATGCGCTGGGGATCGGTTGCGGCAACGCCGAGCGGATCGGAAACGCCGTGCGTCTCGAACCTTACGCCGCCTGGTTCGGCGCCTGCTCGAAGGCATCGAGCACCGCTTCGATCGGGAGCAGCACGCAACGGTGACGATTGCGGTGGGCGACGGCGCCATCGAAGCAGGCGTAGGGGTCGAACGGCGGCGCGGGCGGCGCAGTTTTCAAGACCAGCATGCGGGCGACATCGTTTGCCAGCCTTTCGACGTCTTCGCGCCGCGCGCCCTTCAGTCGCGCCCCAAGAATGGATGCAGATGCTTGCGTCAGCACGCACGCCTTCGCCTCCTGCGCAACCGCCGTGACGCACCCATCCGCGTCAACCGTCAGGTCTACTGTCACTTTGTCCCCACAGGTCGGATTGTGGGCATGGCCGATGAGATTGGGGCGAGGAAGCCTCCCCGCACCATGGGCATCGGCCGCCAGGCGCAGGATCTCCTTACGGTAGAGCGGATCGCTCATGGATGCGCCTTGCGGTATGCCGCCAAGTCTTCCGCGGTGTCGATGTCGATCAGCGGCGCGTCGCTGTCGGCTTCCACCTCGCAGACCAGCTCGGGGTACGCGCCGATCAGCCCGCGCGCGCCCACATCGCCTTCGATCGCTTCCATCTCGGCGAAGAAGCGGCGAGCGAACAGCACCGGATTGCCCCGTTTGCCGCCGCGCGTGGCAACGCAGATCGCCCGGCCCTCGGTCGGGTTGAACGCGACGATCAGCCGGTCGATCAGCGCCGGATCGATCTCCGGCATGTCGCCCAGGAGGATCACGGCGCCGTCGCAATCCTCCGGCAGCGTGGTGAGTCCGCATTTCAGCGACGTGCTCAGGCCCTTTGCAAAATCCGGATTGTCCACGAACCGGACATCGCATCCGGCAAGCGCGGCCCGCACCTTTTCCGCATCCTTCCCGGTGACGACCACGATCGGGGATGCATCGCTGGCGAGCGCCGCGTCCACGATTCGCCGGACCATCGGCTGGCCGCCGATCTGCGCCAGAAGCTTGTTGCTCCCCATCCGGGAAGACGCCCCGCCAGCGAGCACGATCGCGCCGATCTTCGGCGCGCGCGGGACTTCCGGCTCGTCGCGCGGCTGCGGCCGGATGGGTATCTCCATCAGCAGTCCACCGACTCCCATTGCCGCAATGTCGGTGCGGCCCACCGACAGGCCCGCTGCGAGGCGCCACAGCACGAAATCGAATCCGTTGAGCTTCGGCGAGCGGGCGCAGCCGGGAAGGCCGACCACATCGGCAGCGCCCAGCTTCCCGATCAGCAGCAGGTTGCCGGGATCGACGGGCATGCCGAAATGGACGACCGTCCCGCCGGCGCGTTCGATGGCCGCCGGAATGACGTCGCGCCGATCCGTGATGGCACTCGCGCCGAACACCAGGATGAGATCGGCTTCCGATGCGGCGCTTTCGATGGCCCGCCCGACGTCTTCGGTCGCGTGGGGCACTTGTCGCTCGAATACCAGTTCGGAGCCGATCCTGCGGATGCGCGCGTCGATGGCTGCTCGTGTCTTGTCGAGCAATGCGGGCCGCGTTCCAGGAACCACAGTTAGGATCAGGGCCGCCTTGCGCGGCTTGAAGGGCAGGAGAGCGATCGCCGGTCGCTCCAGCAATCTCTCCACCTGTTCTACGGCCTCGCGCGGCGCGGCGAACGGGATGATCTTCACCGTGGCCAACATCTGCCGTCCCGACACGCGCTGGAATGGCGTCAGCGTCGCCACGGTAATCGATTCATCCACGGCATTGATGGCGCCAATGCGTTCGGCGTCGATGGTCACCACGCCATCCGCCGTCGCGAACAGGTTCGCGCGGCCCGTGAAGGCGGCGCCGATGCGCACATTGTCTCCCGCAAGTTTGCGGGCAATCCGCGCCGCCGCTTCGTTTTCGGCGACATCGGTCTCCTCGATGCGGGCGATGATCGCCTCGCCGATGCCGTTGGTTTGCAGCACGCCAATATCGGCCGCTGTCAGCACATGCCCTTTCTTGAACATGCGCTCTCCTGCGCGGATGGAGTGGGCCAGAATGCCGCCCTCCGCGCGGTCAATCGCAACAGGTCCGAATTTCATGCGTGGCAGATTACGCGGGCGCGGCTTCTCGCGGCAAACGCAGCGATGCGCGCAAGCCCCCTTCGGCGCGGTTTTCCAGGCGGACGCTTCCGCCATGACCCTGCGCAATCGCCTTCACCAGCGTGAGCCCCAGGCCGGTGCCGCCGGTTTCGGCGCTGCGCGACGTCTCCAGCCGAACGAACGGCTCGAAGACCCGTTCGCGATCGGCATCCGAGATGCCCGGACCTTCGTCCTCCACGATCAGCTCATAGACCTCCGGCGTATCCTGAAGATGCACATTGGCCTTTTTACCGTAGGCGAGCGCGTTCTCGATCAGATTGCGGATGGCGCGGCGAATTTCGTTCGGCCGGCAGGTCACCGGCGCGGCGGCATGGGATTCCCACGTCACCGCCTTATCCATTTCCTCCAGATCGGCGCACACGCTTTCGGCCAGCGCCGCAAGATCGATCTTGCGCATCTGCTCCCAGCCGACGCCTTTGGCGGCCGACAATACCGCCTCGGTCAATTCCTGCAGCTCTTCGATGTTCTTCGTCAGCCGGTCGCGCGTATCGGCATCCTCGACGAACTCGGTGTTGATCCGCATCGCGGTGATGGGCGTGCGCAGATCGTGCCCCACGGCCGACAGGAGCTGGCGCTGGCTTTCCATGGTGCGGGTCACCTGATTGTTCATGGCGTTGAAGGCAGCAGCGGCCCGGCGCACGTCGTCCGGCCCTTCTTCCGGAACGTGGGGCGCGGTTCCGCCGCGCGCCACCTCCGAGGCCGCAGAGGCAAGCTTCGACAACGGCCGCGTCACGCGCCGCGCGAGCAGGCCGGCGGCGAGGGCGGTGACGAGAATGGCCACCAATGTCGCAACGATGGATTGAACGGGCCAGGGCGGCGGCGGCGGGCGATAATAGGTGGTGATCAGCTGGGTGCCGCGCACCAGCGGAATGGTCACCTCCGTGACGGATTGGGGTCCGCGCGGCTGCTTCAGCTCCTCGGGTGTGGTCGGTCGAAATCGCACCTCAACCACGCGCCGCGTCTTTGCCTTCGGGAGCAGCACCTGCACGCGCGCCGCCAGTGTCCGCTCGGCGTCGCTCATAGTCTGAACCGGCGCTTTGCCGCGGTGGACCTGAAATCGCCAGGGGCCGGAACTCAGCGCGTGCGCCGCCGGCCCGCGCTGTTTGGCGGGAATGGAGGCGAGCAGGGTGGCCGCTGAGACTGCGCGGTCGATCAGCCGCTCCGTGATGGCGTTTTCCGTGAGCTGCTCACGGCCCATCTCGAACCATGCGGCCACTGCGACATTCGAAATCAGCACTGCCGCGGCCGTGACGATGACGAGCTGCGCCGCAAGCGTGCGCGGCCAAACCCTGAATGTCATTCGAAATGCGGATCCACCGCGAATATGTACCCGCCGCCCCATACCGTCTTGATGTATCGCGGATTCTTGGGATCGGGCTCGAGCTTGCGGCGGAGACGGCTGACGTGGTTGTCGATGCTGCGGTCGAAAAGCTCTGCGTCCCGCCCTTTGGTGAGATCGAGCAGCTGGTTGCGCGTCAGCGCGATCTTCGGCCGCTCAATCAATGCGCGCAACAGGCTGAACTCGCCGCTGGAAAGCGCGGTGGCTACCCCGTCCGCGCCGATCAGTTCGCGCTGGCCGGTATCGAGCATCCAGTCGCCGAAGCGGATGCGCTCCGCTTCCGGCGGCTTCTGGCGCGGCGGCAGCGCCTGCGTCCGGCGCAGGACCGCGGCGATGCGCGCGATCAGCTCGCGCGGGCTGAACGGTTTTGGGATGTAGTCGTCGGCGCCCATCTCGAGCCCGATGATGCGGTCGACTTCTTCGCCCCGGGCGGTGAGCAGGATCACCGGAACCTGCGAGCTCTCCCGGATCGAGCGGCAAAGGCTGAGGCCGTCCTCGCCCGGCATCATGATGTCGAGCACGACCAGATCGATGCCGGAGCTGCGCAACGTCTTCCGTGCCGCCAGCGCGTCCGGCGCGGTGGTGGTCCGGTAGCCGTGCTCGCGCAGGTAGCGCGCCAGCGGCTCGCGGATGTCCCGGGCATCTTCCACGATGAGGATGTGTGGCTTGGCTTCTTCCCGGACCATCGCTGTGCTCCCGGCGCAGACGATGCGGCGTTCGCTAGGCGGGTGCAATTGGCATTTGTCGCAAATCGTCGCCGGGGCGCGGGACTACCTTACCAATGCGACCATTGACTTGCGAGCGGACAAATCTTCGCGACAGGATCGGGATTATCTAAGATGCACGAGATCGCCTACAGGGGGAACATCCATGAACACATCGATCCGTTATGCGCTGATGGCCGGTGCCGTGGCCGTCGCCGGTCTTGGCGTGGCTGGGGCCGCCATGCAGCCTTCCGTCGCCAAGCACCCGGCCAACACATCGCAGCCGCCCGCCCGCAGTCACGGCCGTGCCGGCCAGCGGTTTCTCTCCGAGTACGATTTGAACCACGACGGCAAGGTGACGCGGGACGAGTTCAACAAGGTGACGGCGCAACGCTTTGCCGACGCCACCAAAGGCGCCAAACTCATGAACCCGCAGCAATTCGAGGGTTGGCGCACCAAGAACCTGCACCAGCACACGGATCAAAGTTTCAAACGCGACGACTGGAACGGCGACGGCAAACTGAGCTTCGACGAATTCGCCAACCCGATCCGCGCCAGCTTCGAGCGCGCCGACCGGCAATCGTCCGGCGTGATCTTCTGCCGTCCCGCGAATGCTGCGGCACCCGCTCCGGCGCAGGGACATCGCAGGCGCGGCGGATCGCGCGGGGCCGGCAGCTTCTGTTCGCGCGACGATTTGAATCACGACGGCAAAGTGACCCGCGCCGAACTCGATCAGGCGCTGCATCAGCAATTTGCCACCGCGGCGAAGGGCGGTGCGCTGACGCGGGACCAATTCACCGCCATGCAAAGCTCGCGGGCGCAAACGACGAGCGGGCGCGCGTTCGAGCGCCTCGACGCGAATCACGACGGCAAACTGTCGCTTGAAGAATTCGCCGCCAACCAGCAAAGAGGATTCGAGCGGCTCGACAGGAACAATGACGGCGTGATCACGCGCGACGAGCTGGCGTCGGCGCGGCGCAGCTACGCGGGTGCGCGCCCGCAGCGGCGAGGCTAGCCCGAAGCGGTTCCGCGGGCGGCGGGTTGCTCCTCGCTGCCGCCCATGCGCAGCTGCCAGGTCATCTCTGCCAGAATGGCGACAGCGATTTCCGCCGGCGAGCGGGCGCCGATCGCCAGTCCGATCGGCCCGCGAATGCGATCGAGTGCGGCGTCGCTGAAGCCACGCTGCTTCAGCCGCTCCCGCCGCCCCGCATGGGTCTTCTTCGAGCCTAGGGCCCCGATATAAAAGCAGCCGGAGCTGAGCGCCGCCGTCAGCGCCGGGTCGTCCACTTTCGGATTGTGGGTGAGCGCGACCAGCGCGCTGCGGGTTCCAAGCGGGGCTTTCGCCAGCGCTTCATCCGGCCATTCGTGCGACAGCGACACGCCCGGAAACCGCTCGGCAGTGGCAAAGGCCGTTCGCGGGTCGATGACTCGAACGCTATACCCCGCGATCTGCGCCATGACGGACAGCGGCTGGGCAATGTGCACGGCGCCGACGATCGCCAGATCGAGCGGCGGATTGCAGACCGTCAAGAACCAGGTGCGGCCGCCGATCTCGACCGAGGTGCTCTGATCCGCCCGCGCCGCCTTGCCAGCCGCCTGCTCCAACTCCGAGGAGTCGTTTCCCGGATGGATGAGCGCCTCTTCGCCGGACAACAGATCCACGGCGCGCACCACCGCCCGTCCTTCGCGGTGCGCGTCGTCCAGCGCCTGCAGCGTGCGCTGCTTCATCCCGCGACCGGTTCGACGAAAATCTCGATCCGACCGCCGCAGGCGAGGCCCACCGCCCACGCCTGTTCGTCGCTGACCCCGAACTCCAGCTTGCGGACGCTCTCGTCGCGCATGACGGACTGCGCTTCCTCGATCACGGCACCTTCCACGCAGCCGCCGGAGACCGAACCCACAAAGGCGCCGTCGTCGCGAACGGCAAGCTGGCTTCCGGCGGGCCGTGGCGCCGAGCCCCACGTCTTCACCACGGTTGCGATAGCAACGCGATGGCCGGCCTCGAGCCATTGCCGGGCGGAAGTGAGAATGTCGTCGCTCATCGCGGGCTGGCTAATGCGACAAGTTCAGCGCTGCGGCGACGGCGCGCTTCGCCATCACCGTCACCAGATGGGCGCGGTATTCGGCGGAGCCGTGGATGTCCGAATTCATGCCGTCGGGCGCAATGGCGATCGAGGCCACCGCCCCGGGTGCAAAGCTCCGCGCCAGCGCCGCTTCCATTTCCGGCACCCGAAACACGCACGGTGCCGCGCCCGTCACCGCCACGCGTGTGCCGCCCTCGATTTCGGCCACGAACACGCCGACCATTGCATAGCGCGACGCCGGGTTGGCAAACTTGGCGTAGCCGGCCCGTTTGGCGATCGGGAACACGATCTCGGTGACGATCTCTCCCTCGTCGAGCGCGGTCGAGAACATGCCGGTGAAGAACTCGTCTGCCGCGACGCCGCGCCTGTTGGTCTTCACGGTGGCGGCAAGTCCCAGCACGCCGGCCGGATAATCGGCTGCCGGATCGTTGTTGGCGACCGAACCGCCGATGGTGCCCATGTGCCGGACCGCCGGATCGCCGATCTCGCCCGCGAGATGCGCCAGCGCCGGAATCGCCGCACGGATCACATCGGAATTCGCCACCTCGGCATGGGTGGTCGCCGCTCCGATGGAAATGTCGCTGCCATCCTTCCGGATGAAGGATAGCTCCTGAAGGCCGGAAATATCGATCAGGGCCGACGGGTTGGCGAGCCGGAGCTTCATGGCGGGAATCAGCGTGTGGCCGCCGGCCAAAAGTTTCGCATCCGGCGCGCGCGCCAGCATGGCCGCTGCTTCGGCCAGCGATCCGGCCCGGTGATAGGTGAACGGGTAGGGGATCACGGCGTGGCCTCCGCCATCCCGCTCGCCGCCGCCTCGATGGCGCTCACGATGTTGTGGTAGCCGGTGCAGCGACAGATGTTGCCTTCGAGCTCCGCCCGGATGGTGGGGCGGTCCAGCTTCGGCTTGCGCCCGATCATGTCGATGGCGGTCATGATCATGCCCGGCGTGCAGAAGCC
>DIZC01000049.1:36720-47222 GCA_002429315.1 Alphaproteobacteria bacterium UBA6038 | reverse complement strand
ACGACCTCAGCGCCGCTCGCCTGAACCGCGAACATGGTGCAGGACTTTACCCCGCGTCCATTGAGAAGCACGACGCAGGCGCCGCACTGGCTTGTGTCGCAGCCGATATGGGTGCCGGTCAGCCGCAGATTCTCACGCAGGAAGTGAACGAGGAGCGTCCGGTCTTCAACGTCGGCTCGTTGCTCTTTGCCGTTCACCGTCATTGAAACGACGGCCATTCGGAAGCTCCTTCGACTGTCCCGCAAGTTTCCGCGGCAGGCGACCCAGCGTCAAGCTCACAGGACAAGCCCGAACAGGATCAGCAGGACGACGATGATGGCAATGAGGCCGATGACCCAGATCTCGGGGGCAAGGCCTTCGCGGACGGGCGGTTCGCCCGATCCGTCCTGAAGAACCGACGGTGGGGTGGCGAGAATGCTCTCCGGCGTTGGAGTGGCGGCCGTCTCAATTGTGGTGACGGTCGCGGAAAACCTTGCAAAGAAATCGTCGGCGATTTGCCGCGCCGCGCCATCGATCAGCCGCTGCCCGATCTGCGCCAGCTTGCCGCCGACGGTCGCCTTGGCGGTGTAGGAGAGGGCCGTCCCTTGGTCCTCCGGCGCGAGCACGACGTCCGCTTCGCCGCGGGCAAATCCGGCCACCCCGCCTTGGCCCTCGCCCTTGAGCACACAGCGGCGCGGCGGATCCAAATCCGTCAGCTCGATCCGGCCTTTGAACGTCGCGCTCATCGGTCCGATCTTGAGCTTCACCGTCCCGGCGAACGTGTTGGGACCGGTTCTCTCCAGGCTTTCGCAACCCGGCACGGTGACTTTCAGGACTTCCGGATCGTTCAGCGCCGTCCACACGGCTTCCGGCGGCGCCGGAATGAGATAGCGGCCTGCGAACTGCATCCAGGATGCCTCCCCGGCATCGCGGTCTTCGTATCGGGTCGCAACCTCGCCGACAATCGCGCGCCCGGCGCGAATCGGCCCTTCCACAGCCCGCGACAATTGTGTAAACTATTTGTTTATAAAATATCGGTGGGGGAATTCGTGAGTGCCGATGGGGGGATGGTGGCCGCGGTTGAAGCCGGCCAGCCTGGCTTTGAAGTCACCGGCCTTGTGAAGTGGTTCGACCTGACCAAGGGCTACGGCTTCATCAAGCCTTCGAACGGACCGGCCGGTGACGTGCTACTGCACCAGACCTGCGTGCGGCAGTCCGGGTTCAAGGCGGCCTATGAGGGCGCCAAGGTCGTTTGCGAGGCGATCCAGGGACCCAAGGGATTGCAGGCGCGGCGTGTGCTGTCGCTGGACAATTCCACCGCTTCGCCGCAGGCGGCGCTTGCCCCCCGCGGCGGGCGGATTGCGCCGGAGCCACAGGGGCCCGCCTTCGAGGCGACCGTCAAATGGTTCAATCGGGGCAAGGGGTACGGCTTCGTCTCGCGCGGCCCCGACACGCCCGATGTCTTCGTCCACATGGAGACATTGCGGCGTTATGGCATCCGCGAGCTGCGGCAGGGCCAGCGGGTGCGCGTGCGCGCCGGCGACGGCCCGAAAGGCGAGCTCGCGGCGGAGATCGCCATCCTCGACGCTTAGACCGCTACGCCACTGCCGCAAAAGCGACGGTTGATTGTGCGCGGCCATTTGCTATTGCTCCGGCGATCCGATTTTGCGTGAGCCCTGAAATGCAGTGTCGTGTTCTTGCCTGCGCCGTAGCGCTGGCCGTAGTGGGATTTGCCGCCACGCCCGCGCCACAGTCTCTGCCGCAGTCCACCGTTGTCGTCGACACCCCGAACGGCGCGGTTCGCTTCAACGTTGAGGTGGCGGGCGACGATGCCTCTCGGATGCGGGGGCTGATGTACCGGACACACCTGGCGCCCGACGCCGGGATGTTGTTCGACTTCCACGACGACCATCTCCGTGCCTTCTGGATGAAGAACACCGTGTTGCCGCTGGACATGCTGTTTATCCGCGCGGACGGCACCATCTCATCCATCGCCGCCAACGCGACGCCCTACTCGGAGAAGGCGATCACCTCGAGGGAACCGGTGCGCGCTGTCCTTGAAATCAACGGCGGCCGCGCCGCTGCGCTCGACATCAAGCCCGGCGAGAAGGTCCATGGCGCCGCGTTCGGAAATGCCTTGCCTGGTCAATGATTAGGGCTTCGTCCGGTCCGTCGGCTGCCAATATCGAATGGTATCAGGGCAGCGGCTGTGACACCCTGCGCTTTGCGCATCGTGGACTGGCTGCATGACGAAATGGGTTTATTCGTTCGGCGACGGGAAGGCAGACGGCAGTGCCGAGATGCGGGTGCTGCTGGGCGGCAAGGGCGCCAATCTTGCCGAGATGAGCAATCTGGGTCTGCCGGTCCCGCCCGGCTTCACCATTACGACTGAAGTCTGCACGCACTATTACGCGCATGAGAAGACATATCCCGATGCGCTGAAATTGGCCGTCGATGAGGCGCTTGCCCGCATCGGAGACTTGATGGATGCGAAATTCGGCGATGCGGGGCAGCCGCTGCTCGTCTCGGTGCGCTCCGGGGCACGCGCCTCCATGCCGGGCATGATGGACACGGTGCTCAATCTGGGCCTGAATTCCGATACCACTGAGGGCCTCGCACGGCTGACCGGCGACCCGCGCTTTGCCTACGATTCCTATCGCCGTTTCGTGCAGATGTACGCCAACGTCGTGCTCGGATTGGAGCACGGCATGTTCGAGGAAATCCTCGAGAGCGAAAAGGAGACGAAGGGGGTCGAACTCGACACCGAACTCGATGCGGAGGATCTGAAGCATATCGCTCTGCTGTTCAAAGCGAAAGTAGAGCGGGAGGCGCGCCGTCCGTTTCCCGACGATGTGCGCGAGCAGTTATGGGGTGCGATCGGAGCGGTGTTCGGCTCGTGGTACTCGCCGCGGGCCAAGACCTATCGCAAGCTGCACCGGATACCGGAAGATTGGGGCACCGGAGTAAACGTTCAGGCGATGGTGTTCGGCAACCGCGGCGATGGCAGCGCCACTGGCGTCGCCTTCACCCGCGATCCCTCCACCGGTGAAAAGATCCTCTACGGCGAATTCCTCATCAACGCGCAAGGCGAGGATGTCGTCGCCGGCATTCGCACGCCGCAGCCGGTTTCGAAGCTCGTGCGAGAGCGTCAGAGGGGCCGTCGTCCGTCGATGGAAGAGGCGCTGCCGGCGGCCTACACAGAACTCAAGGGCATCTGTGACAAACTCGAGGCGCATTATCGCGACATGCAGGATGTCGAGTTCACCATTCAGGAGGGCCGGCTATTCATGCTGCAGACGCGCTCCGGCAAACGCACCGCGGAAGCGGCGCTCAAGATCGCGGTCGACATGGTGGAGGAGGGCCTCATCGACCGAAACATGGCCATCGGCCGGGTGGACCCGAATGCCCTCGATCAGCTGCTGCACCCCACCCTCGATCCGGCGGCGCCCAAGGAGCTGATCGCGACAGGCTTGGCGGCATCGCCCGGCGCCGCCACCGGCGAGGTGGTGTTCAGCGCGGACGAAGCTGAGAAGCTCGCATCTGATGGCCGCAGCGTCATCCTGGTGCGGATGGAAACGAGCCCCGAAGACATCCACGGCATGCACGCCGCCAAGGGTATCCTCACGGCACGCGGCGGCATGACCAGTCACGCCGCGGTAGTGGCGCGGGGCATGGGCCGGCCCTGCGTCTCCGGCGCCGGCATGCTGAAGATCGATGCGGCGCAAGGCACCTTAACGGCGGGCAACGCCGTGATCCGCCGCAGCGACACGATCACCATCGACGGCACGACAGGACAGGTGTTCAAAGGCGCGGTGCCGATGCGCCAGCCGGAACTCACCGGGGATTTCGGTACGCTGATGGGATGGGCCGATTCGATCCGGGCGCTGAAGATCCGCACCAATGCCGATACGCCGCTTGACGCTGCAACTGCCCGCCATTTTGGAGCGGAGGGCATCGGACTCTGCCGCACCGAGCACATGTTCTTCGATGCGGACAGGATCGTGGCGGTTCGGCAGATGATCCTTGCCGACGACGAGCAGGAGCGGAAGGCGGCGCTCGCCAAGCTGCTGCCCATGCAGCGGGGCGACTTCATCGAAATCTTTAAGACGATGGCGGGGCTGCCGGTGACCATCCGGCTCCTCGATCCGCCGCTCCACGAATTCCTGCCCCAGCAGGAGGACGAGTTCGCCGAAGTGGCGGAGGCCGCCGGCACCACTGCGGCAAAGCTTCGGGCCCGCGCCATTGCGCTGCACGAAAGCAATCCAATGCTTGGCCACCGGGGCTGCCGCCTCGGCATCACCTTTCCCGAAATCTACGAGATGCAGGCCCGCGCGATTTTCGAAGCCGCGCTCGAGGTGGAGAGTACGGGTGCGCCGCCGGTGCAGCTGGAGATCATGATCCCACTGGTGGGCTTCAAAAGCGAACTGGATTTCCTGAACGCCCGTATCGAGCAGGTGGCGCGGGTGATCGCGGAAGAACTCGGTAGGTGCCCACCCTACATGATCGGCACCATGATCGAGTTGCCGAGGGCTGCGCTGCGCGCCGCGGAAATTGCCGAAACCGCGGAATTCTTCTCATTCGGCACCAACGATTTGACCCAGACCACGCTGGGCGTCAGCCGAGACGATGCCGGTAGCTTTCTGACGGAATATTTGAGCAAGGGATTGCTGGCGCGCGACCCCTTCGTTTGCATCGATGTCGATGGCGTTGGCGAGCTCATCCGGATGGCGGCCGGACGCGGCCGGGCGAGCCGGCCGGCGCTGAAGCTCGGCATCTGCGGTGAACACGGGGGAGATCCGGAGTCGATCCGATTTTGTCATGAGGCGGGGCTGGACTACGTCTCGTGCTCGCCATTCCGGGTGCCGATCGCGCGCCTCGCCGCGGCGCAGGCGGCACTCACCAATCCCCGGGACGCGGATTAGCCGGTGTTGCCGAGCGAGGCGGCGAATCCCTACTGCATCGCCTTACCGTGGCGGATTTCGGAGCAGGTACGGGAGCCCGTTGTTGATGCTCGGGTTCTGACTCCAGACGTGAGAGTCGAATCCTGCCGGCAGCGCAGACTGAAGCTGGAGCGTCGTCAACCCAGTGACACCCTGATCGTTGGGAACACTCGCGATCGCCGCCGATGGATCGCGCACGCCATCATCGACATCCCAATAGGTGTCTGAATACTTTTCGATGCGCCTCAGCGGCTGGTATCCCGTCACGCCGCCCGGCATACCGCCGCTGTGGTTCGCCTTTTCGATTTGTCCGGCGGCATAAGACGCCGCAACGGAGCCCGCGCCGGCACCTCCAATCAGACCGCCATAGTAACCGGTCACCCCGTGAACATGCGCGAGAGAGTAGCAGTTTTTGATCACGCCTCCACTCACACCGGCGAGGCCGCCCGGACCCGAGGGGGAGTTGGGAGGAGCCATACTTACGCTCCCTTCCGCGTAAGACTCTTCGATGGTTCCCGAGTTTGACCCGACCAATCCGCCAACGGCGAACACGGCGGACTGATCGCCCTCGATCTGCGCCACGGAACGGGAAGCGCTGATAATCCCTGCGTTGCCGCCCACGAGACCGCCTACGGCGAGGGCGCCCTCGACGTTCCTCACGCTGCCGTCGACGGAAGCGTTTCTGATCGTGCCGTAATTGTCGCCGGCGAGAATGCCAGCGTCGAATCGTACGCCGTTGCGGTATTTGGCGCCGGTCAGGTTGATATCGGCGATCGTGCCATGATTGACCGAGAAAAGGCCAAGAAAGGCGCTCCCAGGCCCATACGCGTAGATCGCCACGTGCGAAATCGTGTGACCCAATCCTTCAAAGACACCTGTGAAATCCCCTTCAATCGGCGTGTTCGCGTACACGCCATCGACGGAGGCATCGTAGTCGTTTGCGAGTGCGTAGTAGCCGGCCGAATTGCTCTTGATCGCGTTATTCAGCGAACTGAGGCTGCCCACCAATTGATACGCGTTGCCATTGAGGTTCAGGCTGCTGCTCAGATCCCAAAAACTGACGCCGGTTCCGGGCGCCAGCAGCAATTCGCCTTTTACCCGCAGACCGCCGGGCCCCGCGACGGTGAGCGATTTGTGCACCAGTACCGAACCCCTGGCCATAAGGGACAGGCTGCTGCTGCTCGTCCAGCCGACCGGGGCATCGAGGTCGATGTCCTTCGCGGTGGCCGCATCCAGAACGACCCTGGGCTGAGACGCCAGCAACTTCTTCAGCTCGTGCACGTTCATCGCAGCGCTGGGCGCTGTCGCCGAGCAATGTGCGGCCGCGTCGCAAGACACGTTCTGCGTGGGATTCGAGGAAATCGTCAGACCGGCCTGTGCCGGTGCCAAGGCCGAAAGCAGCGCGGCTGCGATGCCGAGCGCGAGCTTACTCCCCAGCGCAGTGATTTCGCGAAGCATTCTGCGGCCCCAGTATTGATCCGTGCACAATGTGCGTGATTTGTTGAGCGACGGACAGAAAACCCTGGGTTCGCAGTAAAGAAAGAGACAAGGCTCCTTCGCCGGATAATCGCCCGTCAAGCGAGATGCCTCAGAGCCGTTTATCCATATTCTTCCCCTCTGCGCCGAACGCCCTGCGCGGGCGCCGAGTTCCGTGCCCGGGTGGGAATCGCACACTCCGGAAGTTGGCTTCAGGCGTAATCCAGCAGATGCGAGCGATTCGCAAAGCACTCCGCTCTTGGAACAAAAAGCACATAGCGGTGTGAATTTCTCTAGGGGTGGCAGTCTTGCCTTAACCACATCCTGACGCCCCGTCAGGTTTCGTTCAATTTTCATTTGACGGGTTTGGAGTAGATTGGCAGCTTAAGGGGTCGCCTTGGGGGCTGCGGCATCATCATTCGGACCAACGAACGAAACGCCATATCCGAAGTGAGTTGAAATCCCGCATGACCTACAGACTGAGAGACGCGATCCGGCGCGCCGACTGCAGCCTTGCAGGCGCAATTTTCCTCAGCCTCGGCACCGCTGCGGCGGTTGCGGCCTATGCCCCCGACCAATTGTCCGCGGGTTACGCTCCCTCCCGTTTTGGCAATGCCTCTCCGCCGCCAAGGTTGCGCGTCGATATTCTGGAAGCGCCCGCGCTCGTCGAGCCGCCAGCCGCGCCGGAGGTCGTGCCGGTGCCGCGGCCCAAGACGTTCCTGAGCCGCTTGCGCATCGACGTGGCGCTCTCCAGTCTCGCCAGCGAAACATGGTGCCTGGCGGAAGCCATCTATTATGAAGCCCGCGGCGAGGGGCTGCTCGGTGAGAAAGCCATCGCCGAAGTCGTGGTGCGGCGAACGCACAAGGCAGGCTACCCCCATTCGATCTGCGGCGTGGTCCACCAAGGTTCGGGCGTGGCTTGCCAGTTCTCCTTCGCCTGCGACGGAACTATGGAGCGGCCAAAATCGGCCGGCGAATGGAGCCGGGCGGTGCACCTCGCAGCCAAGATCATCACCGGCGCACTGCCGCTGACCAACATTACCGACGGCGCCATTGCCTTCCATGCGGCAACCGTGGACCTCGACTGGCCGGGAATGGTGCGGACGGTGCAGATCGGAAATCAGGTCTTCTATCGCCGGCCGGGGCGCGGCAATCCGATCTAGCGGCCCGATGGGTCGTCGCCGCCGCCGAACACGCTCAGCACGCGCTTCTTGATCTGCGCTCGGGTGAACCGCGGCGCCACCGCCTTCATCCGGTCGATCCAGGCGAGTTCCGCCGGCACGTACCAGTGCAGCCGGTCGCTGCGGTAGGCCGCCCAAACGCATTCGGCGACGGAGCGCGCCGGCATCAGGCGGAACATCCCCGATTTCGGAGCATTCCGGTAGAACTCCTCCTCGGTGGGTCGTGGCCGGTCTGCGGAGCGGTTCGGTGTGGCGCGCAGGATGTTGGTGTCGATCAGGCCGGGGAGAACGTCCGCCACCCGCACGCCGTGGCGCGCGAATTCGACGGATAGCGCTTCGGTGAGGCCCTTCACTGCGTGCTTGGTGGCCGAATAAACCGCGATGCGCGGCATGCCGTAGGTGGCCGACGAGGATGAGGTGATGAACACCATCGAATTCGGCGTCGCCTTGAGGAGCGGCAGCGCGGCATAGATGCTGGCGATCACGCCGATCAGATTCACCTGCACCACCCGCAGGGCCGCTCCATAGGGCACGTCCTCGAACCAGCCCGCCTCGCCGACGCCGGCATTGGAGAACAGCAGGTCCATCCTGTTGCCGGTCTCTTCTGCGAATGCCGCGACGGCCGCATCGAAATCGGGCTTGCTGGTGACATCGAGCGGCGCGAACACGCCGTTCTCGAGTCCGATCTCCTGTTCCAGCGTCCCCAGTCCTGCGGTGTTTACGTCGTAGCAGCCAACGAACCAGCCATTGGAGGCGAATAGCCTGGCGGTTTCGCGGCCCATGCCGCTGGCCGCCCCGGTGATGAAGATCGACTTGCGTCCGCGCGCCCTGTCCGCCATTCCCGCCCCTGGCTGCTGCTCAGAAGTTGACGCGGCGGGAGATTGCGCCGTCCACCAGCAGATTCACGCCGGTGGTGAAAGACGACACCGGACTGGCCAGAAACACGGCGGCATTGGCGATCTCCTGTGGCGTGGCGGCGCGTCCGGTCGGGTTGTGCGCCATCGCCTGCTTGAAGAAGTCGGGCGAGTTGGTCTCGATGATGTTCCAGATGCCGCCCTTGAAATACACCATGCCGGGCGACACCACATTGGTGCGAATGCGCCGCTTGGCGTGCTGCCGTGCCAGCCCCTTGGCCCAATGGATGAGCGCCGCCTTGATAGGGCCATAGGAACTGCTGCTGTCGGCTTCCGCCGCGGAGACCGACGATATGATGACAAAGGCGGCGTCGCCGTTCTTCTCTGCTGCTTTCTCCAGGAATGGCCGGGCGGCTTCGAATGCGTTGACCGCGCCGAGAATATCGAGCTTGAAATTGGCCTCCCACGACGCCGGATCGCCGCCCTGTGCCATGGCGCCCGCGTTGGATACGACAATGTCGATGCCGCCGAGCTCGTTGCCCGCGCTCTCGATCCATTGGCGCAATGCAGGGCCGTCGGTGATGTCGACGGCCGCGCCGGTGGCGCGCACGTTCTTGTCTCTCAGGGCCGCGACGGCCTCGCTCACCTGATCGGGTTTGCGCGCGCAGATAGCGACGTTGGCGCCTTCGGCCGCGAGCGTCTCCGCAATCGCCCGTCCGATGCCGCGCGTGCCGCCGAGCACGATGGCGTTCCTTCCCTTGAGCTGCAAATCCATGGCAACGCTTCCCCGATATCCGCGCGGAACACTCTAGCGGCACGAAGCCCCGCAGCAAGGCGCCGGATCAGAAATCGAGGCCGACGTCCAGGTTGGGGGCGGAGTGGGTAATGGCACCGGAGGAAATGTAATCGACGCCGGTTTCGGCGATGGCGCGCACGGAGGATAGCGTCACATTACCGGAGGCTTCCAGCACTGCGCGTCCCTTTGCCATCGCGACGGCGCGCTTGAGTTGCTCCACGCTCATGTTGTCGAGCAGAACCGTATCGACACCCAGCGACAGCGCCTCTTCGAGCTGTTCCAGCGTGTCGACCTCCGCCTCGATCGTCGCCATGTGCGCAAGGCCGGCCCGGGCGCGCTCCACCGCGGCGCGGATGGAGCCGGCCACGGCGATATGGTTGTCCTTGATCAGCACCGCAGCGTCCAGGCCGAAGCGATGATTGAAGCCGCCGCCGCAGCGCACGGCGTATTTCTCCAGCACGCGCAGCCCCGGTGTGGTCTTGCGCGTGTCCACGATTTTTGCCCCCATGCCCTGGACGGCCTCTACCAGCGCGCGCGTAGCGGTCGCGATTCCGGAGAGGTGACCGACGAAGTTCAGCGTCACGCGCTCCGCGGTCAAGACTGCCCGCGCCGGTCCGCCGATGCGCGCCAGCAGGCTCCCGGCCTGGGTTGCGGAGCCATCGGGGAGTTCGCTTTCCATTTGGATAGCTGGATTGGCGAGGTGGAATGCGCATTCCGCCACAATCAGGCCAGCAACGGTGCCCGGCTGGCGCGTAACCAGCCGCGCCGAGATCGTCTTGTCTGCCGGGACAATAAGGTCGCTGGTGATGTCTCCGGCGCGGCCCAGGTCTTCCTCGAGCGCGCGGCGCACGATGGGTTCGATCAGGAGCGGGTGCGGTGGCCGGGTGAAGGGCAAGGCGGGTGCCGTCATGGCGTTGTCCGCCGCCTCAATAGCGCGTGGAAAAGAGTGGAATCATCGACGCGCGCAAGCGGGTTCTGCTTCGGCGAGATCCGACGCGATCCTATTCGCTTCTGCCAGCGTGAACCTGCTGCGGACGCCGACCTTCTCTGTCCGCGGATAATCGGTGCGGAAATGCGCGCCGCGGCTTTCGCGACGCTCGAGCGCGGCCGCGGCGATCAACTTCGCGGCCGCCGTCATGTTCAGGAGCGCCGGCTCGCCGTTCGCCGCCCGCTCGATGGCAAGAATGGTCGAGAGCGCCGCGCGCATGTCTTGCTCGTTGCGCTCCAGACCGAGCGCCCGGGTCATGGTCTCGCGCAGCAGCTTCGGCGGCGCAGA
>DIZC01000049.1:0-36456 GCA_002429315.1 Alphaproteobacteria bacterium UBA6038 | reverse complement strand
GAGGCGAGCCGGTTGGCGCCGTGAAGCCCCGATGCCGTGCATTCGCCGACCGTCCAAAGCCCGTCGAGGGAGGAACGCCCACGCGCATCGGTTTCGATGCCACCCATGTGGTAGTGGGCCGCCGGAGCGACCGGAATCGGCTGCGTGGCGGGATCGATATTCGCAGATCGGCAGGTGGCGTAGACGGTCGGGAAGCGCTCCTCGAATGTGGCGCCGATCGCCTGCCGGCAATCGAGAAACACGCGATGCCCGCGCGCGATTTCGCGGTGAATGGCGCGGGCGACGACGTCGCGCGGCGCAAGCTCCGCGTTCGGATGCACCGCCGCCATAAAGCGCCTGCCGGTCTCGTCGATCAGGATGGCGCCTTCGCCGCGGAGCGCTTCGGTGGCGAGCGGCGCCGGATCGCGGCCGATAGCGATAGCGGTGGGATGGAACTGCACGAACTCGGCATCGGCGATGACCGCCCCGCTGCGCGCCGCCATCCCGACCCCTTCGCCGCGCGACTCCAGCGGGTTGGTCGTCAGGCTATAAAGCGCGCCGATGCCGCCGGTGGCGAAGATCACCGCCAGGCTGCGGAACAACACCAGCCGCGCGTCCGTTCCCGAGCCGTAGCGCGCGAATACTCCCGCCACGCGGCCGTCCTCTATCGCCAGCTCCAGCGCGTGGAATCCCTCGCAGAGAGTAATCGATGGCGTAGCCAGGGCGCGCTCGGCAAGAATACGGGAGACTTCGGCACCGGCGCGGTCGCCTCTGACGTGGACGATGCGGGCGGCGGAGTGCGCCGCCTCGCGCCCGAGCGCGAGCGTGCCGTCCGTTTTGCGATCGAACGGCGCGCCCAGTTCGATCAAATCGCGAATGAGCGAAGGTGCTTCACGCGTGACGATCTCCACGATGTTCGGATCGCACGTTCCCCCACCCGCCGCGATGGTATCGGCGGCATGGGACTGCCAGCTGTCGCTTTCGTCCATCGCCGCGGCGATGCCGCCCTGAGCCCAGGCGCTCGAGCCGGAATAGCCCGGCCGCGCGCCGGCGATGACAAGGGCCGGAAAAGGGGAAAGCTTCAGCGCGGTAAAAAGCCCGGCGATGCCGGCGCCCAGAATGAGCGCGCCTTTGCATTCGATGATGTTGTCCGCGCGCATTGCATTCAAGCCGCGGCGCGCTGCCTTGGCGCTCCAACTGCCAGCATCCGTTCCACGGCCGCCTTGGCCCGCGCAGCCGTTGCGGCCTCCACGGTCACTTCATGCGTCATCGTCTGAAGCGAATGCAGAATCTTGGGCAACGCGATCTGCTTCATGTGCGGGCAGAGGTTGCACGGCCGGACAAATTCGACATCGGGGAATTCGACCGCCACATTGTCGCTCATCGAACATTCGGTGACGAGCACCACGCGCGCTGGCCGTCGCTTGTCGACATAGCCGATCATCGCCGACGTCGAGCCGGCGAAATCCGCTTCTGCCACCACCTCGGGCGGACATTCCGGATGCGCCAGCACCACCACGCCGGGATTGCCTTCGCGATAAGCGCGAATGTCGGCCGCAGTGAAGCGCTCGTGCACTTCGCAATGGCCCTTCCAGGTGATGATCTTGACCGGCGTCAGCTTGGCGACGTTCTGTGCCAGATATTCATCGGGAACCATGATCACGGTGTCGACGCTGTGCTCGCGCGCGATGTCCTCGACCACCGCCACGGCGTTGGAGGAAGTGCAGCAAACATCGCTCTCCGCTTTCACCTCGGCGGACGTGTTCACGTAAGTGACCACCGGCAATCCGGGATATTTCTGCTGCAGCAGCCGCACGTCGGCGCCGGTGATCGAAGCGGCCAATGAGCATCCCGCCTTCAGGTCGGGAATGAGCACCGTCTTATCGGGCGAAAGGATCTTGGACGTTTCCGCCATGAAGTGGACGCCGGCCTGGACGATCACGTCAGCATCGGTCTTGGCCGCCTCGCGAGCGAGCTGAAGCGAATCGCCGACAAAATCCGCCACGCAGTGGAAAATTTCCGGCGTCATGTAATTGTGCGCGAGGATGACCGCGTTTTTTACGCGCTTTAGCCGGTTGATGGCGTCGATATAGGAGGCGTGCACCGCCCACTCGACCTCAGGCACCACGTGCGCCACGCGAGCATAGAGTTGGCCGGTGGAACGGGCGATCTCCGGCGTGAACGGAAGGACGGTGGCCCGACGCGGTTGTAGTTCCATGTTGCGCCCCTTTATACTCTGTATGAGCATATATATGGCCTGAAATTGCCGGCCTTCAAGGCCGGCGGCGTTATGCTACGGATGAGTATAAATCTGTCAAGCGGCGGTCCAGGCGGCCCTGCGGCAAAGTCTCACAGTCACGTCGGGGCGCCAATCTTGGGTTGTTGCGAATTTGCAACCCGGCAAGAAATCCACCCGCGGTGCGGCCTCTTGTGGCTTCTCTTGCAGCACAGGCCCTCTATTTGTGGCGCTATGCAGCGGGGGTAGCTACGCCTTCCGCGTCTTGGAGGATAATGATGAGTCGTTCAGTACTTCTTGGTTGCGTGGGCGCGGTGGCGCTAAATGCCACAGCGTTCAATCCGGCGTTCGCCGAGGGCATGACGGATTTTTCCGGCGTGCTGAGCGGAGATTACGCCAATTTTAGCGTCAATCATGGCGGCGGCAACGCCGACCTTTGGGGCGTTTCCGGGTCGGGCGTGTTGGGCCTTGGCTGGTCGGGTGTCGCCGCGGAACTTGACGGCGGCTACCACAGACTGGATTTCGGCCACGGTCTCGGCAGTGTCGATGACTGGAACGTCGACGGCAGTATCATGTGGCGCGGCGTTCAAGGCCGGCTTGGCCCAGTGGTCGGCTATCATTCGCTCGACAGCGATATCAGCGGTCACGTCACCTACTATGGTGGTTTCGGCGAATGGTATGCCGGCCACATGTTCACGCTGGGCGTGAAAGGCGGCGGGTTCTCCGGCAGCGGCAACACCGACGGCGCGTATTTGGGTGCGAGCGGCAGCTTCTACGTGATGCCCGATCTCGCGCTTACGGCCAACTACGACTACGACCACTTGAATCACCTGGCGAACCTCAACACGTGGTCCGCGCAGGGCGAATGGCTCGTTTCAGAGCGCCTCCCCATCTCGCTTTATGCCGGGTTCGGGCAGACCGACATCAGCAACGGCGGGCCGACCGTCAGCACGTGGTTCGCGGGCCTGCGGTTCTACACCAACCCGACCGGTCCGGCGCCGCTGGTTGAGCGTCAGCGCGAAGGTGCGGCGGCTTGGGGAACGTCCCTGGGAACCGGTTTCTACAGCGCGCTGTAATCGCGATGGAGCAATGGGCCGCGTGCGACACGCGCGGCCCATTCGCCTAAACGCCGGTGCGCCGCGCGCCCAGCCGGACCCCGGGCGCGTGCCGTTGGCCCAGGACTTCGCGGCGGAAGCGGAACAGTTCGGCCGGCCGGCCCCGCGCCATGCGGGCAAACTTGCCGGTGCCTTCGACCAAGCCTTGCTCCTCCATCAGCCGGCGGAAGTTCTGTTTGTGCAGGCGGATGCCTGAGATCGCCTCGACCGTCCGCTGCAATTCCAGCAGCGTGAAGCTCGGCGGCATCAGCTCGAACACCACCGGCCGATATTTCATCTTGCCGCGCAGCCGCGTGATGGCCGTCGCCAGCATGCGGCGGTGGTCGAACATCATGCTGCTGCCGAGCGGTGGCGTTGGCAGCTTCGACCGATCTCCGACGCGGCCGTCGTGGTAAGCCTCTTCCACCAGCCCCGCTTCATAAAGAAGTTCGTAGCGTTCCAGCACACGTTCTTCGTCCCACAGCAAGTCATCGAGGCCGAAGCAAAGGCGGATGCGGGTTTGCCGCTGCTCGCGTTCCGCTGCACCGGACGCGGCGGCGGCAAACTTGCGCAGCGCAGGGACAATGCGGCGCTCGACGATCTCAGGCTTGGCGCCGCGCCAATCCTCCCAGGGAAAATAGCCGTACCACTCGCCCCACACCGTGTCCGGCGCCTGCAATTCTCCCATGGCGCGGGTGAGCGCGAGATAACCGACCGAGACCACGCGCGGCCCCTCGCCGGACTCCATCAGGTGCCGCCCGCGATCTCCGAACGTGTAGAGCTGCTCGGCATATTCGAAGGCGAGGTATGTCTGGTCGTTTACCCAGCTTCGCAGCCCGGTTTCCAAGGTGCGGTGTTGCAGCGGATCGAACGGGCCGAAGGGCAGGGCATCCCGTTTGCCTGGGTGGCGTACGACAAGCACCTGCGGCTTTTCATTCGCAACCGATACGATAGCGGCCGACAGCCCGATCTCCACCGAACGCGGGTTCGGCGTGCGTGCCCGTTTGAGTTTCGCATCGCCAGCGTGTTGCAGAGATAAGGATCCCGCCATCGCGCTCATGCCGCCGTGTCGCGCAACGTCAACGGAAACTCGACGCAACGGCCCTCCACCACGATCGTGCCGCAGCCGATCGCTTCGATGGCGGAAATCATCGATCCGTTGCGCCCAAGTGCTGCGTCGGCCAGCCGCACGATCAGCGGGTTGGGGCAGGCATGCGGCGCGCGGGCTCGTATGGTCCGCGCGATGTCATGTTCCGCGCCCGGACCAAGCCGGTCGCACAGCAACACGTAGGCGGCGGCCATCGAGCGGCTCACGCCCGCCCAGCAATGGACCAGCAGCGGCGCCTCTGCCGTCCAGCCGCGCCCGAACTCGATCAGCGAGCCGACATGATCGGCGCAAGGCGCGCAGTCGCTCTCCCACGCGTCCGCAACGTCGTTGACCCCCAGGCGGAGATGCCGCTCTGCCACCAGACCTTCGGGTGTGTTGATCATGTGCTCGGGCGAAAGCAGCGTCACCAGATGCGAAGGGCTGTAGCGCCGAATGGACTCTTCGACGGCGGACAAGGGCGTGACGAGAATCATGGGCATCGGAGATCTCCCGCCATGTGGCTAACGGAAATCGACAGCGGATTGAAGATGGAACTTCAGGCGACGAGCTGACGGAAACGCTCAAGAAACCGTGCCTGGGCGTCGGCGGGCGAAAGCGTCGCCAGCCTGGGCGGCTTCAGCCCTTTCGGCGGAGTACCGAAATAACGGCGTGCCTCGGCGGCGCTGAAGCCGGCGAGCTGGGTTGCTTCGAAATACGCGGAGATCGTATCGGCGCGCTTGATCAGCGCCGCCAATTCGGCGGCCAGGCGCGCCGGAAGCCCAAAGCGGATATGGATGGCGCCCAGCAGGCGGCGCTCGAAATCCTTGTAATCGATGCCGACTGCCGCCTTGAACGGGCTGATCAAATCGCCGATCACATATTCGGGAGCGTCGTGTAGCAGCGCGGCAAGCCGCGCCTCGCGGCCGATCCGGTGCGCGAGCTCCGCTGTCAATCTTTCGACCAGGAGGCAATGCTGCGCCACCGAGAACGCATGCGCGCCGGTGGTCTGGCCGTTCCAGCGGGCAACGCGCGCGAGCCCGTGAGCGATGTCTTCGATTTCGACGTCCAGCGGCGAAGGATCGAGCAGGTCGAGCCTGCGGCCGCTCAACATCCGCTGCCAGGCTCGTGAGTTTTGTGGCACCGCCTTGGGCATCGGCCACCTCTATCCTATTCCGTTGGATGGGCGCGAGCACTTGACTTGCCGCTCGCGGCGCATTCGCGTTGTGGCGTAAGCGAGCGGGAGGTTCGATGTCGTTCGCCAAAATTCTGGCGCCGCTCACCGGCGGGACTCGCGATGCCGCGGTGCTGACCAGCGCCTTTGCTGCCGCCAGGCCGTTCGGCGCCCATGTGGTGGCGTTGTTCGTGCGGCCCGACCCGGCGGAGGCCATGCCGTTCTTCGGCGAAGGCGTTTCAGGCGCCGTCCTCCAGGAAATCGTCGACGTGGCCAAGGAGGCCTCCGACAAAGCCTCGAAAGCCGCCGAAGCGACGCTCAAGGCCGCAGCCGCAACCGCGGAAGCAGAGGTTCTGTCCAGGCCGGCAAAACGCGACGCGGTGACGGCGTCACTGCGCGAGGTCCAAGGAAACTTCGCCGGCCAGTTGGCGCAAGAAAGCCGGCTCTGCGACCTCGTGGTCTTCGGTCCATTGCGGGAAGGCGACAAGCCGGGCCTGACCGAAGCGTTTGAAGCGGTGCTGCTGGAATCCGGCCGCCCGGTTCTGTTGACGGCGCAAGCGCCCCCTGCCAGCCTCGGCAGGTGCGTGGCGGTGGGTTGCGACGGCAGCGTTGCCTCAGCGCATGCGGTCACCGCCGCGTTGCCCTTCCTCAAGAGGGCGGAGCACGTCGAGCTCTTCACCGTCCGGCGCGGCGATAGCGATCCCGCGGTCTGCGGCGAGGTCCGCGCCTATCTTGCACTTCACGGAATTGCCTGCAGCGAGCGGGTGCTCGACGCCGGACAACGTCCGATGGGCGAGGCCGTGCTGGATGCAGCGGTGCAGTGTCGCGCCGACCTTCTGGTCCTCGGCGGCTATGCGCAGAGCTGGTTGCGTCAGACGTTCTTCGGTAGCGTGACCAAGCACGTCGTCAGCCATGCCAATCTGCCGCTGTTCCTGGTCCACTGATCGGAGGAAGGTGCACGCAGAACGCGAGCAGCAGGCACGAGCGCCTGGTCAATTGGGATCCGCGCCTGCAGATGGCGGTCTCCGATCTCGAAGTCGAAAGCGGCCGCGCTCCAGCCGCGCGGTTCAGCCCAGCTTCTTCAGCACAATGCTGCCGGCGGTGTAGCCCGCGCCAAACGAGCAGAGATGCCCCAGATCGGCCGCCGCGAGATCGTCGCCGAATCGGTGAAAGGCGATGATCGAGCCCGCGGAGCTGGTGTTGCCGTATTCCTGCAGCACGTTCGGCGCCTCGCCATGATCGGGCGAGCGCCCGAGCACCTTGCGAGCGATCAGATCGTTCATGTTGATGTTGGCCTGGTGCAGCCACAGCCGCTTGAGGCTCGCCGGCGGTATATCGAGCTCCCTCAGGTGCTCCAGCATGAATTCCGCCACCATCGGCACCACCTCTTTGAAGACCTTGCGGCCTTTTTGGGTGATCAACTTGTCGGAAGCGCCCATGGTCTCCGGCGTGAAGCGGTTCATCGGCCCGAAATTATTGCGGATGTTGTTCGAGTAGATCGATTTCAGCCGAGTGCCGACGATCTCCCAGGCATTGTCGCCGTCGGCGTGCTGCGCGCGCTCGATCACGCAGGCCGTCGCCGCGTCGCCGAAGATGAAATGCGTTTCGCGATCGCGCAAGTTGAGATGGCTGGTGCAGATCTCCGGATTGATGCACAGGATGGCGCGCGCGTGTCCCTGGGCGATCATGTCGGCGGCAGTTTGGATGCCGAACGTCGCCGAGGAGCACCCGGCGAGCATGTCGAACCCGAAACCGCTGACCCCCAGCGCAGCCTGAATCTCGATGGCGATCTGCGGATATGGACGCTGGAGGATCGAGGCCGCGACGATCACGCCGTCGATGTCGCCCGGCGCGCGGTGTGCCGCCTCGAGCGCCTGCCGCGCCGCGACGATTGAAATTTCTGCCGAGATGGACATCTCGTCGTTGCCGCGCTCGGGTAGGCGCGGGCACATCACTTCGGGATCCAGCATTCCCTCGCGCGCGATAACGTAGCGATTGCGGATTCCCGATGCCTTGAAAATGAATTCGTCACTCGATTTCAGCAGCGGATGCATCGCGCCGCTGATGATCGCCTCGTGGTGCGCGGCGTTGTAGCGCCGCACATATTCGTTGTACGCGTGCACCAGCTCGGCGTTGCTGATCGACGCCGGCGGCGTATAAAGGCCGGTGCCGCTGATGGCGGTTCTGATCACCCGAAAGTCCTTCGATTGTGCCCGAGCGTCTAAGCTGGCCGAGGGCGGCCGCAAACGCAAGCACGGTTGTCCTCACTCCTTTGATGCGGCTTTGTCCATGAGCGGATCGCGGCACAGATGACGCGTGCCGCGGCAAAGTATTCGAAACGTCCTGACAGTTCTGCAGAGTTGAACACGCGCCGCGAAAGGCGCTTCCTTGGCAGACCGCCAGCGCATGGCGTATGGCAAGCTCATGTCAAAGGTCGCGCTGGTGCTGTTCTCCGGCGGGCAGGATTCCACCACCTGCCTCGCCTGGGCGCTTGATCGCTTTGCCGTCGTGGAGACCGTCGGCTTCGATTATGGTCAACGGCACCGCGCGGAAATGGACGCGCGCCAGCGTATCCTTTCTGCAATTCCGGCTCGCTTCCCGCAATGGGCGGGGAAGCTGCGCGAAGACCATGTGCTTTCACTCGATGTGTTGCGGCAGATCGGTGGCACCGCGCTCACCGACGATCTCGAAATCGAAATGAAAGAGGGGCGGTTGCCGACCACTTTTGTGCCGGGACGCAACATCCTGTTTCTCACCGCCGCTGCCGCGCTCGGTTATCGCCGCGGCTGCCGCGATCTGGTGGGCGGCATGTGCGAAACCGATTTCTCCGGCTATCCGGATTGCCGCAACGATACGATCAAGGCGGTGCAGCGGGCGATCAGCCTCGGCATGAATGCGCCGTTCACAGTCCACACGCCGCTGATGTTCATCGACAAGGCCACGACGTGGAAACTGGCCCAGGAGCTCGGTGGACAACCATTGATCGATCTCATTCTGGAAGAGACGGTCACCTGCTATCTCGGCATACGTGCACGCCGGCACGAATGGGGCTATGGCTGTGGCAAATGCCCGGCCTGCAAGTTGCGGGCGGAGGGCTACCGGCGTTACCTCGCGCCATGAGCTATCAAGTCAAGGAAGTCTATTACACGCTGCAGGGCGAGGGCGCGCGCACCGGCCGCGCGGCGGTGTTCCTGCGCTTCGCCGGCTGCAATTTGTGGACTGGGCGCGAGAAAGATCGCGCGGCAGCCGTCTGCACATTCTGCGACACGGATTTCGTCGGCACGAATGGCCCCGGTGGCGGCAGTTTTCAGGAAGCCGATGAATTGGCGGATGCGGTTGCACAAAAGTGGCCGGGAGATGCGCCAGGCGAGTCGTATGTGGTTTGCACCGGCGGCGAACCTCTTCTGCAATTGAACGAAGCGCTGGTTGTGGCGCTTCACGCGCACGGCTTCGAAATCGGCATCGAAAGCAACGGCACTATGTTGCCACCACCCGGCATTGACTGGATATGTGTCAGCCCGAAGGCCGACGCGGAGGTCAAGCTCACGCAGGGCAACGAACTCAAGCTGGTCTACCCGCAAACTGACGCGCCGCCGGAGCGGTTTGCGAGCTTGGGCTTCGATCACTTTTTCCTGCAGCCGATGGACGGGGTCGAGCGCGACGCCAACACCCGCGCCGCGATCCAATATTGTCTAGCGCATCCGCAGTGGCGTCTCTCATTGCAGACGCACAAGCTGATCGGGATTCCGTGAACTCAGAACCGGGTGATCAGCGATTCCAAATTGGGGCGGGGGCGGTCTTCCAGGGGCGCGGCGGGGTGGCCGATATAGACGAATCCCGCGATGCGCTCGCCCGGCTGCAGGCCCAAGCGCTCGCGCACCAGCGGGTGGTAGGCGCACCATTCGGTGATCCAATTCGCCACGAAGCCCATGGCATGCGCG
The DNA here is from genome assembly GCA_002429315.1 of Alphaproteobacteria bacterium UBA6038. Classification (GTDB taxonomy): domain Bacteria; phylum Pseudomonadota; class Alphaproteobacteria; order Micropepsales; family Micropepsaceae; genus Rhizomicrobium. Next base: position 26,948 of record DIZC01000049.1, on the reverse strand, counting down.
GCGATCACGATGCTCATGGTGCAGGCGCCCGCCGACATCGTCTGCTCCCATTCCGGAATCGGGATCGCTTCCCGCACACGGCTGACCACGCCGATCACCACCGGCGCGCGCAAAAACCGATTGCGTTCGAGCGTCAGCCGTTCAGGACTTGCGTCAGGCTCGGTTTCCGCAACGACCCCGGCCAGCAGTTCGCCCATGCGCGCCCGGCCATCGCCCTCGAACACAATAAACCGCCAGGGCGTAAGCTTGCCGTGGTCGGGCACCCGCGCGCCGCAGGCGAGAATCTGACGCAGCTGGTCGGGCGAGGGGCCGGGGCCGGTCATCGCCTTGGCCGAGCTGGACCGCCGCGATAGCAGCAGGTCGAGGCATTGCGGGGCGGGACGGTTGAGGTCGGGGCTAGTCATCGAGGCAGCTTTTCACGGAATGGCCTGTATGCATTTGGTCAACGGCGGAGGCGTGATTATCTAACCGGCCGGAGCACACGGAGCGAGAGGCATGCCCTATAGCGATACCGATCCGGACGTTCAGCGGGTTCGCTACGAAGTCCGGCGCTTCCGGCAGCATTTCATCACTTTCGTGGCCGTGATCGGCGTGCTTTTCATCGTAAACGTCCTGACCGGGGGGTTCTGGTTTGGGCATTGGTGGTTTTTCTGGATTGCGCTCATCTGGGGGGTGATCCTGGCGCTGGAAGCCGCACACCTGTTCGGCGACGACATCGGCCGGGAGTGGGAGGACCGCATGGTGGACCAGGTGGTCGCCCGCCGTCGCCGGCAAGCCCCAGGAGCCTCCTATCGGTACACGCCGCCTCGGCCGCCGGGTACGGGCCCGGCTGGACCGGCCAGTGCGACGGCAACGCCGCCGGCTGCCCCAGGACCGGTACCGCCGACTTCCAGCGAGGGACTGCCGGCACCGGAGATTCCACCGGCGCCTGTCATCTAAAATTCGGAGTGGCGGGAGTATATTTAAGCTGTTCCGAGAGGAGTTGCCGATGTCCCTGGTTGTTGCCGAGAAACTCGATTTCTGCGATCCGGTGTGGTCGGCCCTGCGCGCGCAAGCCGAAGAGCTGGTGCAGGTGGTGCCGTCACTCGCCAGTTTTGCCCATGCCACGATCCTCAAGCATGACCGGCTTGAGGACGCGCTCTCGTATCATCTGGCGAAGAAAGTCGGCGGCGATGATGTCAGCCCGATGCTGACACGCGAAATTTTCGACGAGGCGATGAGCGCCGACCGCGAAATCGGCGAAGCGGTCCGCGCCGATCTGTCGGCGATCTTCGAGCGCGACCCAGCGTGCCATTCCTACGTGCAGGCATTTCTGTTCTTCAAAGGCTTCCACGCGCTGCAGTGTTATCGCATCGCGCATTGGCTGTGGGGTGCCGGCCGGCACTGGCTGGCCTATTTCCTCCAGAGCCGGGTGTCCGAGTTGTTCGCCGTGGACATTCATCCCGCCGCACGCATCGGCCGCGGCATCATGATGGATCACGCGACCGGCATCACCATCGGCGAAACCGCGGTGGTCGAAGACGATGTTTCCATGCTGCACGGCGTGACTCTCGGCGGCACGGGCAAGGAGAAGGGTGACCGCCATCCGAAGATCCGCCACGGCGTGCTGCTTTCGGTGGGCGCCAAGGTTCTCGGCAACATCGAGGTTGGCGAGTATTCGCGTGTCGGCGCGGGCAGCCTTGTGCTGAAGCCGGTGCCGGCGCATTGCACGGTTGCAGGTGTGCCGGCAAAGGTCATCGGCTGCGCCGGCTCCGATCGTCCGTCGCAGGACATGAACCAGGCGCTGGACGGCGGTGATTTCCAGATTTAGACGGCTTTCCCAAACCGCTTGCCAATGGGATTGTGCTTGACCGTCCTGTAACCGCATGCCAGTGCAAGGCCGCTAACGGAGAGCGATCTTGACCCGCGGCGAAATCTGGCGGCTTGAAAAATACCTGCGCAACCTGTTCCGGCTCGACACCATCTCGGTGATCGAGCGGCCGAGCCAGGCGGATTCGGTGGAGGTGCACGTCGCGGGCGAGTTCATCGGCATCATCTTCAAGGACGAAGAGGACGGCGACGTGTCTTACGCCTTTCAGATGGCGATCCTGGAGATGGACTTGCCGCCGGCGCCCTCGAGCCGCGCCAGCTGAATCCCGACGTCGAGGGCTTCAGCGGCTCCGCATGAAAGAATGGATCAGCGTCTCCACGCCGCTGGCGATTTCGCGCCAACGGGAGAGCTGCGCCCGCTTGAAGCGATAGCTGAGCGCGGCATGATGCGCCAGCCGCATCTCGCGCAAGCAACTCGGGCTCGGCACCTGCGCGCTGAGGCGAACGCAGCGCAGGACGACGACGTGCGTGCCGAGGCGGCCGACGAAGAGATCCTCGCCGCGATAGCCGGAATCGTCGCGGAACTCGTACCGCGTTAATCCGAACGGCGCCGGCTTGCCGGCGGGATCGAGCACGTAGCCCAAGTAAATGCGATGCAGCCGGTCCGCTTCGCTGAGCTTCAGCTGCTCTTCGTGCAGCAGAATATTGATGACGGGCGAGTCCGCCGCGTTGCCTGAGAAGGTCCGTGCGTCGGCGTCGGCGTAGCCGCGGAAATCCGGCAGGGCCGCAAACAACGCCACCTGGGTGAACGTGCCGCCCTTTCGGGCGCTCCGGTAGCGGATGTAGTTCTGCGGGAGGCTGAACGTCACCCCGCCGACCGATAGCGGCACAGGGTCGGTGCGCGCGGTGGGCGAGGGGTGCTCTTCGATGAAGGACGTCGGTGCGGGCCCGAGGTAGTACAGCAGCACCATGCCCGACAGCAGCGCGGTGACGACGAACACAGCCGCCGGGATGAGCCATCCCGGACGCTGTCGGATTACCTGTTCGTCGCTACGCATCGCCCTCTCAGTGCCCATGCCGGTTAAGCACAACCTGCCGCGCTTCTGTCCCCGCCTGGCCGGAAATAGAACGGCGGCCGCATGGAGTGGGTGTGTTAGGCAAGTTCCACGCCCAAAAAGATACAATCCAGAGCGAAAGGCACGCTGGTTTCAGGCACATCCGGTGCATCGCTCGGCTGGTTTCGGGAGCGACCCATGTTCCATGATACCGCCGTCCTGTTGTTTGCCGTAACGGCAGGGTTTGCGACCTCCGGCATTGTGGCCAATTTGTATCGCCTGCTCAGCGGCGGCCGGAAGGAGGGCTTTGGCCGCACCGCCTATTACATAAGCATGGTAGTCGCCGGGCCGAATGTGCTGTTCGAAAAGGCCGCCCAATCGTGGCGTGAAAAGACTTGCTCCCGGCTGGTGTTCTGGCTGGCCGCCATGGTCGCCGGCTACTGGAGCTTGGCGATCGGTCTTCTCCTGATCGAAATCGTCCTCGCTCTCTAAAGAACGGTCAGCATGCTGCCGACGAGGGGGTGGCGCACGATGTCTGCCTCGCCCAGGCGGACCACCGAAATCTCTGGCACGCGCTCCAGCCGTGAGGCGATGTCGCCCAGTCCTGAAAGGCCGGAGAGCAGGTCCGTTTGATCGGGATCGCCGGTCAGCACCATGGTCGAACGCCAGCCCAGCCGCGTCAGCAGCATTTTCAGCTGTCCGTAGGTGCAATTCTGCGCTTCGTCGATCACCACGAAGCAATGATTGAGGGTGCGGCCGCGCATGTAGGCGACGGGCGCGATCTCGATGGCGCCGTCGGCCAGCAGGGCCTTCAGGCGCTTGCTTCCCAGCCGCTCGGTCAGCGCGTCGTAGAGCGGGCGCAGATACGGCGCGAGCTTCTCCTGCAGGTCGCCGGGCAGAAAGCCGAGGCTCTCGCCGGCCTCGACCGCCGGCCGCGACAACACGATGCGCGACACGCGCCCCTGATCGAGCGCTTCCACGGCCTTGGCGATGGCGAGGTAGGTCTTTCCGGTGCCGGCCGGCCCCAGCGCCAGTACCACCGCGCGCTCTTCGACCGCCTCGATCAGGCGCTGCTGCAGCGGGCTCATTGCCCGGATGTTCTTTACATATTTTCGATCGCGCGCGTCGCCGTCGAGCGGCGTCCAACCGGCACCGGGAAACAGGGGGTGGACGGTTGCGGATTCGGACTCCTGGTATTCGCGCACCTTGTAGCGCGCGGAACGCTTGGCCATGGATGCTCCGTGATCGTGAGGATCGCCGGGCAGCGTTGCTCCGGCTCAGCGGCGAGGAAGGAAATGCCTGTGATTGCGGGGGCGGCGGGCTCGCTGCGGTCTACATCGGCACGTGTGCAACGCTGCACCTCGGCTGCCCCCACTGGTTGCTCGCGAATCAGTCGAGCTGGGGAAAGGGTAACGCGTTTTGCATCCTTCGTCTCGTTACTCGCGCGAGGCTCGGGACCTCGCGCTTCCGGCGCGCTCGCGGTACACCTGCGGCCGAAAGGAATCTTCAATGCCGATCTATGCGCTCGAGGGCGCTGCGCCCGAATTTCCCGAGGGTGATGAATATTGGGTTGCGCCCAGCGCCGTGCTCATTGGGCGCGTGCGTCTGCTGAAGAATGCGAGCGTGTGGTTCGGCGCCGTCCTGCGCGGCGACAACGACTGGATCACGGTGGGCGAGAATTCCAACGTCCAGGACAATTCCGTCATTCACACCGATCCGGCACAGCCGACAATCATCGGCTCGAATGTCACGGTGGGTCACAAGGTGATCCTGCATTCCACGGTCGTTGGCGACGGGTCGCTCATCGGAATGGGATCGACATTGCTCAGCGGATCGCGGATCGGCACCCACTGCCTCATCGGCGCGAACACGCTGATTGCCGAAGGCAAGGAGATTCCGGACAATTCGCTGGTGGTGGGCGCCCCGGGCCGCGTCGTGCGGCAGCTGAATGAGATGCAGATCGCGATGCTGAAAATATCGGCGGACGTCTACGTGCACAATTACCGGCGCTTCCGCGCGGCGCTTGTCGAATCCGGGCCGCCGTCTTAGGCGGCGGAGGATTGCGGGTACTTGGTCCAGATGCGGCGCACGCGAGTTTCCGCCTCCATGCCAAGATTGAACCAGGTGATCTTGTCCCGCGTCGCGTCGACAATGAACAGCAGGTCTAGCTTGCCGAGTTTCTGGATCAGGTGATTGCGCAGCGCGCTGACGGACAACTCGCTGGACAGCACCCAGGCTTGCGGCAGCACGGCATAAGCGGGACCGAGCCGGAAGATTTCCTCTTCCAGCGCCGTGATGGAGCCGGATTTCATGTCGGCCACGATGAGAAAATGCGCCGGCTCGTCGGCGACCGCGGCCTCGCTCTGTCCGAAGCTGCGTGGCCCCTCTCCCGCTGGCGCGGGCTCTGGCTCGGCCTGCTGCGCTGGCTGAACCGCCTGGAAGAACGGCAGCAGCAACGGATCCTGCGACGCCGGACCGAAGCGTCCATCTTCCGTCCTGGCGATCAGGGAATGGGGTGCGAGCCGCCCCTCCGCGGCAAAGATTTGCATCTGGGCTGCGGTGTAGGGCCCGAAGGTTCGCCCGCCCACGCTTATGATCCAGTTGGGTGACATGCTCAATTCCGCCGCGGCTATCCACTTCAAGTTAGTATCAAATCGTTACCCAAGCCTTGCTTTGCCGAGGTTATGGAGCGGTAACACACGAGCCATGCCGGGCCGGGAGGCCGGGTATTCTCCTGCGCCAGTGAATGAAAAATCGCCTTGGCGGGGGAACCGATCGGGTTAATGTCCTCGCCCCAACCTCAATCTCCCGAGCAAATCATGGCCTCCCGACTGCTTCCTTTCCTTGTTCTGACCCTGGCTGCCGCCGTCGGCGCGTGCAGCAAGAACGACGGCCTCGGCGCCCAGGTAGCCGCGGCCAGCCGTTCGCCGGCGGTGCCCCTGGCGATGCTGCCGCGCGATGTCGTCCCCACGCACTATCGGCTCGCCTTCACGATCGATCCGGCCAAAAGCAGTTTCAGCGGACATACCGAAATCGACGTCGACGTCGCCAACCCGGAGAAATCGTTCTTCCTTCACGGACTGGATCTGCACGTCACGCATGCGGGCGTACGCCTCGCCGCGGGTACCGTCGAAGCGAAATATGTCCAGGTGCACGATTCCGGCGTGGCGACGCTTTCATTCGCCACTGCCATCCCGAAAGGACGCGCCACCCTCGTCTTCGACTACGACGCGCCGTTCAACACGTCGCTGGCCGGACTCTACAAGGTTGTCGACGACGGCAATTCCTATGCCTTCACGCAATTCGAGAACATCGATGCGCGCCGCGCCTTTCCCTCCTTCGACGAGCCGGGGTTCAAGACGCCGTTCGACGTGACAGTGACCGCGCCGGCGGCCGACAAGGTGATCGCAAACACGCCGGTGACGAGCAGTACGAGCGCTGCAGGCGGCATGACCAAAAGGGTGTTCGAGGCGACCAAGCCGCTACCGACCTATCTCGTCGCACTGGCCGTAGGCCCGCTCGACATCGTGGACGCCGGCGACATTCCGGCCGACAAATTCCGCAATCGCCCGCTTCATCTGCGCGGAGTTGCAGCGAAAGGCATGGGCCCGAAGCTGAAATACGCGCTGTCGCTGACGCCAGCGGTCGTCCAGGCGCTCGAGAATTACTACGGCGTCGCATATCCGTATCAGAAGCTCGATATTCTCGCGGTGCCGGACTTTTCCGCCGGCGCCATGGAGAATGCGGGTGCCGTCACCTTCCGCGAGCAGCTCCTGCTGATGGACGACACCGCGCCACTCGAGCAGCGGCGCTCGAGCCTGGCGGTGCAGGCGCATGAGCTTGCGCACCAATGGTTTGGCGATCTGGTGACGCCGCGCTGGTGGGACGACATCTGGCTGAACGAATCCTTTGCCACCTGGATGGAATACAAAATCTCGCAGACCGTCAGGCCGAAGGAGGAGTATTCGCGCTCGACGCTGAACAGCAGCCTGAACGTGATGCGGCTGGACGAACTTCCATCGGCGCGTCAGATTCACAATCCGGTCAACAATCCCGACGACATCGACAACGCTTTCGACGACATCACCTACAGCAAGGGCGGTGCGGTGCTTTCGATGTTCGAAAGCTTCGTCGGTCCTGTCGAGTTCCAGAAAGGCATCCACGCCTACCTGCAGAAATATGCATTCGGCAACGCCACCGCGCGCGATTTCATCTCGACCGTCGCCGAGACAACGCACCATCCTGAAATCGTGCAGGCATTCGACGACTTCATCGACCAGCCGCACATTCCCCTTCTCCGCACGGATCTGAAATGCGCCGCGGGCGGGGCTTCGGCGGAAGTTGCCGAGTCCATGTATCGGCCAGTGGGCATTTCCATGCTGGAGCGGCGGTGGCATGTGCCGATGTGCCTGACGGCGGACAACCGCGCCCGCGTCTGCCGCCTCATCGACCCGCCGCGGGCACAGGTTTCGCTCGGCGCGACCTGTCCGAAACTTGTGTTTCCGAACGCACAAGGCGCCGGCTACTACCGCTTCACCACGTCGGAGCCGCGATGGCAGGTGCTGATCGGCGCGGTGCCGTCCCTGTCGGCCGCCGACCAGCTGACCTTGTTCCACAACGTCACCGCGGCGCTGCGCGCGGGACAGGTGCAGGCAAGCGACTTCTTTGCGGTCATCGAGGCGCTCGCGCCGGTGGCACAGTGGGATATGGTCGCCGCGATCAAGGACGCGGTGCATGAATTCCGCGTGAGCGGGGTGATCGGCGCAGCCGACCTGCCGAAGCTGCAGAGCCTCATCCGGGCGCGGTTCGGGCCGCGGATGCAGCCTTCGGGCCTCAGCGACAAACCCGGCGAACCGGCGGCGACCACGCTGTTGCGCCAGCATCTGGCGGAACTGCTTGTCGAGGAAGGCCGCGACCCCGCGCTCACCGCACAGCTCGCCAAAGCGGCGCATGCCTATCTTGCCTCCGGCGGCAAAAATTACGGCGGCATGGCGCCGGAGCTTCGCCAGGAAGCCATGCGCGCAGGAATCATGGCCGAGGGGCCGTCGTTTGGCGATCTGCTGATGGCGGCAATCCGGAAATCCAACGACGAGTATTTCCTCCAAAGCGGCCTTTATGCGCTGGCGGGGGCAGAGGATGCTGCCACGCTGGACAAAGTGCTGGCGCTGGCGTTGACGCCGGAAATCCGCACCGGCGATCTGCGCTACGTGCTGCGCTATTTCGAAGCGGAAACAGCCGCGCGGCCGGCGCTGTGGAATTGGTTCAAGGCGAATTTCGCAGCGCTGGAGAAGCGGCTGTCGCGCCGCGGCATGGGCTATGCGCCGGACATCCAGCATTATGGTTGCGATCCGCAGACCAAGGCCGAGCTCGCCGCCTTCTTCGCGCCGAAGACGAAAGATCTTGTCGGCAGCCCGCGCGTGCTCAAGCAGACGGAGGAACGCATCGACCGCTGCATGGCGCTCAAGGCGGCGAAAAGCAGCGAGCTTACCGCGGCGCTGGGAAACGGCCGATGAAGCGGCCGGCGACCGGCTCGGCAGGGGCGCACGAGGCGAAGACCTCGGGTCCCCAGCAACAGGTCCGTTGAACCATGGCGGCAACCGCTGAGCGCGAGATCGGAAACGCGCTGGACGACGGCCAGCGCGTTTCCAGCCTGCTGATCGCACCCAAGGAGGCGCGCGCCTGCTATGTCGTGGCCCATGGCGCGGGTGCCGGGATGCGCCACCCGTTCATGACGGCGGTTGCGCAAGGCCTGGCGGAGCGCGGCATCGCCACCCTGCGGTACCAGTTTCCCTACATGGAGCGCGGCAGCAAACGCCCCGATTCGCCGAAGGTCGCGCAAGCGGCGGTGCGCGCGGCGGTAACGGACGCGGCGTGCCTCGTTCCCGGCCTGCCACTGATCGCCGGCGGCAAATCCTATGGCGCGCGGATGACGTCGCAGGCGCAGGCGCATGCGCCGCTCGACGGCGTGCGTGGCCTCGTCTTTCTCGGCTTTCCCCTGCATCCGCCGGGACAGCCTTCGGACACGCGTGCAGAGCATCTGTCGCGCGTTGAGATTCCGATGCTGTTTCTGCAGGGCACGCGCGACGAGTTCGCTGATCTTGAATATCTTAGCCCGCTGGTGAAGCGGCTTGGCGCGCGCGCCACGCTGAAGCTGTTCGAGAATGCCGACCATTCCTTCCATGTGCCCGCCAAATCCGGCCGCACGGACGCCGAGGTGATGAGCGAAATGCTGGATACGCTAGTGGAATGGATAGAGCGCTCGATTGACTAAGGTTGAGGGAGGCGGTCGGGTGATCGGGGCTAATCGGGCGACTTCAGGGGAAGCACGGTGTCTTCGCGGAGTTCATCCAATATCTCGGCCGCCGTAATGCCCCGCAGGACAGATGGCCCGCGGCGCGCATAAAGCTTCTTCTTCTCTGCCTGACTGAGCTTCTTTCCGGACGTAACTTCGCCCCGCAGCACCATCTCGTAGAATGGATCATCCTCCGAAACCGGCGGGACAGCCTGCAGGCGTGCAACAACTTTTCCACGGCGCGTCACGAAGAGCGGCTCGCCCTCCTCCAAAGCGCGAATGTGCGCACCAAGATGCATCCTCAGTTCTTCTAGGCTGATGGTTTTCATTTTCGCGCTTATGCACCTTGGAACCGTGGAAGGACCGCCAACTGCGACTGTGTTAACCTTTGGATTGATTCGGAGCTTGTCAATGGCAAACGCTTGGGGCCTCTGCAAACTAACGGACAAGTATGGAAGGTTCGTCGATTGCCACATCGTTCCGCGCTCCTTTTTGGACTTGACGCAGCAAAGAGGGGAGTCGCCGTTACGGGTCTATTCGCTGCACCAGCGTACACGGAGCAAGAAATCTCAAACCGGCATCTATGACACGGAAATAGTCACGAACGATGGAGAGCGCGTCCTTGCGCGCCTGGATTCATCCGCGAACCGGGTTCTTAATGCACCAATTGCGAGAAGGGCCTACATCAAGGATGAGCGTGGCTTTGTCGCGCGTGATCAGGACGGTAGGAGAGTGGGGTATATGATCTCGCCTGGTTTTTATGCTGATCTAAAGCTGTTCGCTCTTTCAATTTTCTGGCGAGCTTCCGTCAGCAAGCGGCCAGAATTCGCAACCTTTCAGTTAGACCGTGAGATCGAAACGCGTATCAAAGCCCTTCTGAGCTCCAGCGATCCGAGTTCCTCCGAGGAGCTCAGCATATTGATTACTCGATACACGAACCGCCTCGGGGCTCCGTTCATCACTCCGAACCGGGTCACAGTGATGGGTGTGCCATTCGTTCAGACAACTCTTGGGGAATACCATTTTTACATGAAAACCGCTGCGGTTGAGACACCACAGCCCATCGACGAGTTGCAGCTTGCTCCGCACCGTCCGCTACGCGTGTTAATAGGCGATTTTTTCGACACGCGATTTGGACAACAGATTCGGAGTAGATTCCGACAATTCTACTCGGACGACGCGGCCTAATACGTCCTTGCCTTGGGGGGGATGTATTCGACCTCGTTGGAAAGCGTGTAGTTGTGCACCGGGCGGTAGTCGATGCGGGCCCAGCCGGTGGCGGGATCGATCCAGGCCAGCGTGTGCTTCATCCAGTTGGCGTCGTCGCGGTTGGGATAGTCCTCGCGCGCGTGAGACCCTCGGCTCTCCGTCCGGTTGAAAGCGCCTTCGATGGTGACGATGGCCTGCTGGATCAGGTTCTCGAACTCCAGCGTCTCCACCAGGTCGCTGTTCCAGATCAGCGAGCGGTCGCTGACCGAAATGTCGCTCATGCCCTGGTAGATGGAATCGATGCGCTTGCGGCCGCTCGATAGCGCTTCGGCGGTGCGGAACACGCCGGCATCCTCCTGCGTGGCGAGCTGCATGTCGCGCCGCATCTTGGCGGTGGGCGTGCCGCCCTTGGCGTGTCGATAGCGGTCGAAGCGGGCGAGCGAATTGTCTCCCGCATCCTTGGCCAGCTCCGGCTGGCTCTCGCCCGGCGCGATCGACTTGCCGCATTGCGCGCCCGCCGCCTTGCCGAAGATGACGAGATCGATCAGCGAATTGGAGCCCAGCCGGTTGGCGCCGTGCACCGAGACGCAGGAGCCTTCGCCCACCGCCATCAGCCCGCGAACCACGAAATCCGGATTGCCGTCTTTCAGGGTCAGCGCCTCGCCCAGGTAGTTCGTGGGGATGCCGCCCATGTTGTAGTGCATGGTGGGCAGAACCGGGATCGGCTCCTTGGTGATGTCGACGCCGGCGAAGATGCGCGCCGATTCGGTGATCCCCGGCAGCCGCTCGTGCAGGATCTTGGGATCGAGATGCTCGAGATGCAGGTGAATATGGTCCTTCAGCGGACCCACGCCGCGGCCTTCGCGGATCTCGATGGTCATGGCGCGGCTGACCACGTCGCGCGAGGCGAGGTCCTTGGCGTTGGGCGCATAGCGCTCCATGAAGCGCTCGCCTTCGGAATTGGTGAGATAGCCGCCTTCGCCGCGCGCCCCTTCGGTGATCAGCACGCCCGCGCCATAAACGCCGGTGGGGTGGAACTGGCCGAACTCCATGTCCTGCACGGGAAGACCCGCGCGCAGCGCCATGGCATTGCCATCGCCGGTCTGGGTGTGGGCGCCGGTGCAGGTGGCGTAGATGCGGCCGAAGCCGCCGGTCGCCAGGATCACCTTGTGGGCGCGGAAGCGGTGCATCGAGCCGTCATCCAAGTTCCAGGCCATTACGCCGCGAACCACATCGTCCTCGACGATCAGGTCGAGCGCGAAATATTCGATGAAGAAATTGACCTCATGCTTGACGCATTGGCCATATAGCGTGTGCAGGATAGCGTGGCCGGTACGGTCGGCCGCGGCCGCCGTGCGCTGGGCGATGCCCTTGCCGTAATGCGAGGTCATGCCGCCGAAGGCGCGTTGATAGATGCGCCCGTCCTCGGTGCGCGAGAACGGCACGCCGTAATGCTCGAGCTCATACACCGCTTCCGGCGCGTTGCGGCACATGTATTCGATGGCGTCCTGGTCGCCGAGCCAGTCGGCACCCTTCACCGTGTCGTACATGTGCCAGCGCCAGTCGTCTTCGCCCATGTTGCCGAGCGCGGCCGCCACGCCGCCCTGTGCGGCCACCGTGTGGCTGCGGGTCGGGAACACCTTGGTGACACATGCGGTCTTCAGTCCACGCGCCGCGCACTCCAAAGTTGCGCGCAGGCCCGAGCCGCCCGCGCCGACGACCACGACATCAAAGGTGTGATCGGTGATGGGATAGGCGGCGCTCAAATCGTGATCCTCAACAGGGCAATCAGGCAGGCCGCCGCGATCACCCAGGCGAAGGCGCGGTTCAGCAGCAGCAAAAATATCCGTTGGCCGGGGCTGTGGACGTAATCGTCGATCACCACCTGCAGCCCGAGCGACATGTGAATGCAGGCCACGACGACGAACAGTCCCATCAGGATGGCGTTCCACGGTCGCTGAAAGAATCCGGCGACCTCGGCTTCGGTCGTTCCGACGAGGCCCAGCACCGCGATCACCAGCCAGATCGAGAGCGGGATCAGTGCCACCGCCGTCACCCGCTGGCGCCAGAAATGGCCGACGCCGGAATGGGCAGGGCCGAGGCCCTGGACCCGATGCAGCGGTGTCTCCAGGCTCATGGCCGGGGGCCCCCGTGCAGCAGCCACCAGCCATATCCAAACACGGCGGCGGCGACAATGACCGACAGCGCGATCACCAGCACGCCGGTTTTATTGGCGGTCGACACGGCGAAGCCGTAGCCGAGATCCCAGGCGAGGTGCCGAATGCCGTTGAACAGGTGATAGACGAGCGACCACAGGAACCCGAACAGGACAACCTCACCGACGGGGTTTGCCACAAAAGCCACCAGCGGCTGGTACATCTCCGGGCCGCTGGCCACCGCGATCAGCCACCAGGCGAGCAGGATCATCCCGACCGAAATGGCGATTCCCGTGAGCCGATGGGTGATGGACGTGGCCATGGTGATGGGCCACTTGTAAATCGTCGTAAAGGGCGACAGCGGGCGCGCCCGGAGCGCGGGTGTTTGCGGGTTCTCCGCCATTGCCGTCCTTGGTCTGGCTCGAAGCGGCCCGGAGTGTAGGGGTGGGGAGAGCCCAGTCAACGCGGAAAATAGCGGTTTCTGCCGCTTCCAAATCCGTCTGCATCGACGCCCTGAACAAAATGTAATCCGGCGGGCAACCACGGAGCGTCGGCGCCCGCTTGCCGGTTCATGGAATCCCGTTAATAGATGAACGGGGAGTGCAGGTCAGCTTTTGCAATGAGTGAGTTGAGCGCGACGGCCTTTGTCGTTCAGCGGGGCGACCGGTTGCGACAGATCTCCGGGCTGTTGCGGCTGCCGCTTTCCCGGCCGCTATGGGAAGCCGTCGCCATCGTCATGGTGTGTCCGCTGCTGTTGAGCGCGGCGATCTGGAACGGCTTTCCGCTGATCTTCTACGACACCGGCGCCTACATGCTGCAAAGCTTCGGCGACAAATTCGTGCCCGAGCGCTCGCCGGTGTTTTCGCTGTTCATCCTGCTCGGCGGCGGCGGCGCCAGCCTGTGGTTCGTGGCGATCCTGCAGGCGCTGATGGTTTCGTTCGTCGTCGTCGAAACCGCGCACGCGGTGGCGCCGCGGACCACGCTTCCCATGCTGTTGCTGATCGTGTGCGGCCTCGTCACGCTGACGGGGCTGCCCTGGTATGTGGGACAGATCGAGCCGGACGCCTTCACCCCGCTCGTCGTGCTGACGCTGTATCTGCTCGCGTTTCAAGTGAAGCGGCTAGGCTGGTGGCGCGCTCTTGCGCTGGTTGCGATCGGCGGGTTGGCTGCTGCGTCGCATCCCTCGCATCTCGGCCTTGCCCTCGGATTGGTGCTGGTGCTGGCGATCTATCGCCTGGTGGCGCTGCGGAAGCACCGGCAATGGCCGGCCGCGAATCTGCTGCTTCCGCTTGTTGCGGCCACGCTCGGCCTCAGCCTGACGCTCGCGGGGAACTACGTCTACACGCGCCACGTCTTCATCAGCCGCGCCGGGCCGGTGTTCATGTTCGCGCGCATGCTGCAGGACGGCGTGGTGCAGAAGCTGCTGGACGATACCTGCCCGTCGTCGCACTATATGCTGTGCAGCTATCGCAGCGTGCTGCCGCATCGCGCCGACAAATGGCTGTGGGGGCCGGGAACGCCGTTCGTCGCGCTGCACCGCTTCATCGGCACGGAGAAGGAATCCGAGCGCCTGGTGCACGACAGCCTCGCGCGCTATCCGCTGTGGAACGCGGAGCTCGCGGCGCGCGACGCGCTGAAGCAGTTCACGCTGTTCTACACCGGCGACCAGATCGAGCCGCAGCAATGGATCCTGTTCACCGACTTTCACAAATTCATCCCCGATCAGCTGCCGGCCTACGGAACCGCACGCCAGCAGAAGGGTAAGATCGATTTCCACCTAATCAATCTTGTGCATGTGCCGCTGGGATGGCTGGTGCTTCTGCTGCTCGCAGGTGGGGTCGTTTTTGCGCTCAGGCGCGCAGACGACAAAGCCGCGCCGCTGTTGGGTTTCGTTCTGGTGGCGCTGATCGGCAACGCGCTGATCTGTGGCGTCTTCTCCAATCCGCACGCGCGCTATCAATCGCGGCTGATCTGGGTGCCGGCTCTGGCGCTGGCGCTGCTGGCTGCGGACAGGCGGGGCAATCTGCTGCGAACCGGCGCCTGATTTTTCCTGCTTCGATTCTTAATCTGTGCTAGCCTGGTTGCTCGTGGGGCGATCGCGATGAACTTTGCAAAAAGAAGCGCACTTTTGACCCGTTTAGCCGCTAACGTTGCGGTGGTTGCCGTCGCGGCTCTGGCGGCCGCGCCAGCGGACGCGACCCTTATGATCCGCAACACACCGACCAAGAACATGACTTGTTCCGCCGGAGTATGTACTGCGACGGCGAGGTTCGCCGTGCTCAACGTAGACGATCTCGCGAACTTGATCGCTATATCTGATGTGACCGTGAGGAGCATGGGCAAAGGGGTTCAGATCCTAGTGTACTCGCCGTTCTCGTGGACGAGCGCCCACCAGCTGACGCTAAGCCCCGCCTCCAGTGTAACAGTGGAAAGACCGCTGATGATCGCGGGTCCGGGATCGCTTAAAATTGCCAATGGACAAAACGGTTGCTGCGCGCTCTGGTTTGGGGAGCACGGAAAGGTCAGCTTTCTGGACGTTTCGAGCCACCTCAGCATCGCAGGGATCAGCTACACCCTGGTCGGCGATCTCGCCACGTTGGCAGCGGATGTCGCCGCCAATTCCAACGGCTACTACGCACTGGCACACGATTATGATGCGAGTGCCGATGGCGTATATAGCGGCTCGCCTGTAGGGGGGAATTTCTGCTGCAATTTCGAGGGTCTCAAGAATACCATCTACCACCTGACGATCAGACACACGGGTCCGGCTGCCTCGGTCGGCCTGTTTGCAAGCGGCGGAAGCATCCAGGATCTCAATTTGATGGGCTTGAGCATCACCGTGATGGGGCGCTCCGGGAAATCGGAGGTTGGAGGTCTAATTGGGGAAAACTGGGGCCTCCTACGGGATGACAGCGTGAAGGGCACAATCCGGGAAATTGGATCTAGCGCCGCAGATATCGGCGGTCTCGCGGGTTTAAACAGTGGCACATACGGAGTGATGAATTGCGCGACAAACGTCAACGTCAGGGGCGATGGTGCCGTTAATGTTGGAGGCATTGTCGGACATGCACTGTATGAGTCCCCGGTCCTCTACAGCCACGCCACGGGGGATGTGTCCGGCAGCGTGAACATAGGGGGGCTTGGTTGGACTCAGCCAAAGCCAGGTGTACTTTTCCTTCGCGACCGGCGCAGTCACGGCGCTGGCGCCCGGCGCTTTCGCCGGCGGTCTGGTAGGCAAACAGACCTTTACCGGCTTCCCTCAGAAGGCGGAAGTGGTCACTTCATACTCAACCGGGAGCGTCACGGGCGTTTCCGGCGCTACTCTTGGAGGAGTCCTTGGAAGGCACGACAATGGCAGCGTCACGACGTCGTATTCGATCGGCGCGCTGAGCGGGGCCAGCACTATTGGAGGAGTTATCGGGTCCGACAACCCGACGAGCACCGGCCGAAGCGCGCTGTACTGGGATCTGCAGACCAGCGGCGTTACCGATGCGAGTCAGGGCGCGGGCGACATTCCGAACGATTCCGGTATTACTGGATTGAGCGACGCGCAACTCAAGTCCGGCTTGCCGAGCGGATTTAAGGCAAACGCTTGGGCCGAGAATCCGAGCATCAACAATGGCTACCCCTACCTGATCGCCAACCCGCCGCCTTAAGCCGCGCGGCCTTGCTACGCTCCTGAGAATCCGGGCTTAATCGAGGCATGGCGGTCCGCATTGCCCCTTCGATTCTGTCGGCCGATTTCTCGCGGCTCGGCGCGGAAGTGGAGGCGGTGGGGAAGGCCGGCGCCGACCTGATCCATGTCGACGTGATGGACGGCCATTTCGTGCCCAGCATCACCATCGGCCCGATGGTGGTGAAGGCCATCCGGCCGCACGCGAAAAAGCCCCTCGACGTGCACCTGATGATCGCGCCTGTCGATCCCTACATCGAAGCGTTCTGCGAAGCGGGCGCCGACGGACTCACCGTGCATCCGGAAGCCGGCCCGCACATTCATCGCACGCTGCAGCACATCCGCGCCTGCGGCAAGCGTCCCGGCGTGGTGCTCAATCCCGGCACGCCGATCGACGCCATCGACAACGTGCTCGATCTCGTCGACCTCGTGCTGATCATGACGGTCAATCCCGGCTTCGGCGGCCAGGCGTTCATCGACAGCCAGTTGAAGAAGATCGAAGCGGCGGCGGAGCGCATCGCCCGCAGCGGCCGCGCCATCGACCTGGAAGTGGACGGCGGCATCACGCCGGATACCGCGAAGCAGGCGGTGAACGCTGGCGCGAACGTGCTGGTCGCCGGCACGTCGGTGTTCCAGGGCGGACCTGCGGCTTACGCCGCCAACATCGCGCGCTTGCGCGGCTGACGCGCATGGCGGGGCGGGGACATTCGAGCCTGTCTCTGCTGCTGGAAGCGATGGTTGCGCTGTGGCGACGCGGCGAGGCCCCCTTTCGCACTGTCTGGCGCCGGAGCTGGATTTACCGGCTGCGCCTCAAGGGCCGTTTGCCCGACCGCATCGTGTTTTATCCTCATGACGCAGCGCCGCGAAAACTGGAGGACGCAGACGCGCTGCTTCGCGGCCGCTTCCGCTTCGCCGGCGAAACCGTCGAAGCGAAGGACGGCACGATCTTCGACCGCCCGCCGCCGTCGCCTGCCTGGGCGGAAGCGCTGCACGGGTTCGCATGGCTGGCGGCGCTTGCCGCCGCGGGCGGGGAGCCGGCGCGGGTGCTTGCCACCGATCTCATCGCGCAATGGATGAAGCGCAACGTGCGATATTCCGAGCCGGCGTGGCGTGCCGACGTCCTCGGCCAGCGGCTGATCAACCTGTTCGCCCACGGCCGCCTGGTGCTCGCCAATTCCGACGTGCTGTGGCGCTCGAAACTCTTCGTGTCGCTGCGCGAGCAGAGTCACATGCTCGCGCGCATCTCGAACAGTGCGCCGGCAGGATTGCCGCGCCTCGAAGCCGCCTCGGCGCATGCGCTGTCGGGCGCCTGCCTGAACGATGCGCCACGCCGCCTCGCCTCCGGTCTCGAGCGGCTGGAGGCGGAAATCGCGCACCAGATCCTGCCCGACGGGGGCCATGCCAGCCGCTCGCCGGAGGCGCTGTTGCGCGCCTATCACCACGTGGTGATGGTGAGCGATGCGTTGACCGCCAACGCGCAGCCGACGCCTGCCGCCTTGCGCAGCGCGCGCGATCGCATGGCGCCGATGCTGCGCTTCTTCCGGCTGGGCGACGGCACGCTTGCCATGTTCAACGGCGGCCGCGAATGCGATTCCCGGATGGTGGCGGGGCTGCTGGCGCGCGACGAAGTGCGCGGCCAGCCGTTCGCGTTTGCGCCGCATTCCGGGTACCAGCGCCTCGCCGCCGGCCGCACTTTGCTGGTGATGGATTGCGGCCCGCCGCCGCAAGGCGCGTTTGCGGCCGATGCACACGCCGGCTGCCTGTCCTTCGAGTTCAGCAGCGGCAATCAGCGCGTGGTGGTGAATTGCGGCGCCGCCCCGGACGAAGCCAAATGGGGCGCAAGCCTGCGCGCCACCGCGGCGCACTCAACCGTCACGCTCGCCGACCGCTCGATGGCGACGGTGATGAGCGGCGGCATGGCCGACCTGCTGGGGTCGCGGCTGCTCGGCGGACCGCAGACCATCGAAACCAACCGGCAGGAAACCGCAAGCGGCTGGACGGTGTCGGCCGCGCACGACGGCTATCTCGCACCATTCGGTATCGCGCACGAGCGGCGTCTCACCCTCTCGCCCAACGGCACCATGCTGTCGGGCGAAGACCGGCTGGTGCGAAAGGCGCCGCGGCGCGGCCGCGACAGCACGCCGTTCGCGGCGCGCTTCCACATTCATCCCGACGTGCGCGTGTCGCCCAGCCAAGGGGGCGGCGCGATCCTGAAGCTCGCCTCCGGCGAAGGCTGGCGGTTCCAGGCATCGGGCGGCGAGCTCGCCATCGAGGAGAGCATCTATCTCGGCGGCGAGGTGGCGCGGCGCACGGACCAGCTTGTCATCGTCGGCGTGATGCGCAACGAGCCGGTGGAACTTGGCTGGGTGTTCGAGCGCATCGCCGCGTAAGGCCGAATTGCGCAACAAGTTCGCCGCCTGCTACACCCGATACGAACAGGCATCGAGGAATCGGAATGGTTCAGCTGACGCTGCCCAAAGGAAGCAAGCCGCACAAAGGCAAGGTGTGGCCGCGGCCGCGGATGGCCAACGGCAAGAAGCCGCGCCGCACCAAGGATTTTCACGTCTACCGCTACGATCCCGATGCCGGCGGCAACCCGCGCATCGACAGCTATGCCGTCGACCTCACGACCTGCGGCCCGATGGTTCTCGACGGCCTCATCAAGATCAAGAACGAGATCGACCCCACGCTGACCTTCCGCCGCTCGTGCCGCGAAGGCGTGTGCGGCTCCTGCGCGATGAACATCGGCGGCGGCAACACGCTGGCCTGCACCAAGGCGATCTCCGACATTTCCGGCTCGGTGCGAATCTATCCGCTGCCGCATCTGCCGGTGGTGAAGGACCTGGTGCCGGACATGACGAACTTCTACGCCCAGTATGCCTCCATCCGCCCGTATCTGCGCACCAAGACGGCGGAGCCGGAGAAGGAATGGCGCCAGACGCCGGAGGACCGCGAACGGCTCAACGGACTCTACGAATGCATCCTGTGCGCCTGCTGCTCGACGTCGTGTCCCAGCTACTGGTGGAATTCGGAGCGCTATCTCGGTCCCGCGGCGCTGCTGCAGGCGTTCCGCTGGATCAACGACAGCCGCGACGAATGCACCGGCGAGCGGCTCGACGATTTGCAGGACCCGTTCCGCCTCTACCGCTGCCACACCATCATGAATTGCGCCGAAACCTGCCCGAAGGGTCTTAATCCGGCGCACGCCATCGGCGAGATCAAGCAGATGCTGGTCAAACGCCGCATTTGATGGACCGACAGAGACGGAACCCGGCGCAGCCGCGGGCCGTTTCCGGCTATGGGCGCGCCCCTGCGCAGTCATGCGGAGGGCGAAGTCCGGGGCGCAAAAAGGAGTGTGTGATGTCCCCTTGTTCATGTCCCGCCCGGACCGCCGCGTTGCTCGCCGGCGCCGCCGGAATGCTGTTCCTCGCCGCGCCCGCGCTGGCGCAGGATTATGGCCCACCCCCGGACGGCACCTATGCCAGTGCACCGCCGGAAGAAGTGATCGTGCAGGCGCCGCGGCTGCGGTTCCGCGCCGAGCAGAGCGGCCCCAGGTCGCTGGACCTGCCGCCGGAGAAAGTGTCGCTATCCACCGCCGTGCGCTATGACGACCTCGATCTCGCCAGCTGGCAGGGCGCCCGCGAGCTGCGGTTCCGGGTGCATGCGGCTGCGCACCATGTCTGCGGACAGTTGGCGGACGCGTTTCCGGTGTATCAGCTGAACGGCACGCGCTGCTATCGCGACGCGCTGCAGAACGGACTGGTGCGCGCCGACGAAGCCATCGCCACCGCCCGGCAGAACTTCTATTACGGCTATGAGGATTAGGCGGCTGCGTCGAGGCGCGTAACT
The DNA here is from genome assembly GCA_002429315.1 of Alphaproteobacteria bacterium UBA6038. Classification (GTDB taxonomy): domain Bacteria; phylum Pseudomonadota; class Alphaproteobacteria; order Micropepsales; family Micropepsaceae; genus Rhizomicrobium. Next base: position 6,905 of record DIZC01000049.1, on the reverse strand, counting down.
TCCGCTTCGATCTCCGCGCGCCAGCGCGCCGCTTCTTCGCGGTCAAGCAGCTCCTCGCAGAGCCGCGGCAGCACGATGTCGCGGTAGAGCGACAGCACGGCGCCGTTCCATGGCCAGCGCGCCGCCGCGCGCATTTGCCCGAGCAAATCTCCCAAGCTGTTGCGCACATGCCGCGGATCGGGCACGTAGCGCTTCGTCGCCAGTTCGTCTTCCGCAAACAAGCTTTGCTGGGCCAATCTTACGCGCGCGCTCCCCGAATCACCTGCTGCCGGGAAGTTTGCCGTAACCGTGGCGTAGCGGGGAGGGACGCGCCGGGGTTATGTCCATAAATCCCCCAGGTTCATTCCCCGCAAGGCAGGGGAGGGGGACCCCCGCGTACTCCACCTGTTGACGGACAGCATCGGATCCCATCTTCCGCGATCTGCTACCCGCGATGGCCCGACTATGCCCGGTAGTCGACGATAGCAGCTCTGTCCAACTCCGCAGCGGGCACCAATTTGTAGTGTCGTTCCTCAACGACCTTTACCTCATCTGCTTTGAGCGAGAGTTCGAAAAGCGCAATAACTCCATCCTTCATGAATTGCGCGGCAATAGGCCGGCAGTGCACGCCCGGGAAGGTCTGCTCGCAATAACGAATGTCCTGCGCAGTTTGCACCGCCGATCTGATCCTTGCCGCCCTTGGCTTGCACCGGGATTGCATAGTGGCAGCCGCGCTTATCCAGTCCGATGTAGAGTTCGTCGATTTCGATTTGACCGATGCCGGCAACCGTGCTGCGCAGATGATTTTGAAGGCTGTATGTCGCCAACCCCATGAAGATGTCGATTAAACGATTGTATCTGACGATCGCCAGCAATGCCTGCTCATCGTCGAGCGCGTAAAGCTGTATTAGCTCGGGTGTGGCGTCTGGAATGGCGGTCTGTACGAGGTCGTCCCGCGGACGAATGCGCGTAGCTTTGACTAACTTGAAGCGATACTTGGATCTGCCCGCACCCTCGATAATCCATTCGAGTCCGTTTGGCTGAGTGCGGATCACGGATTCGGGGAGACTCGTCCGGTACCGAAATGAATAGGGGATATCGCCGATATTATCGGGCAAACGAATGCCAAGCTCCTCCGCGCCTCGCTTGATTTCGTCGCGATGAAACTCGAATTCCCGAACGCGTTTCTTCCAGTGGGCGAAAAAGATCTGCTCTATTAGCGCTTTGTAGCGGTTCGTGTGCGAACTGCGCGGCTCAGGCATATGTAGACGCCTTCGACCTCACTCGCTCTACTTCAATGTCCTCCTGCCGGCGTTTTCTGGTGCCGCTTTTCCGGTCACGTTTTCCAATCGGAACCGCCACGCCGAAATGTTCTGCGGCTTCCCGCATACCCATCCGGAGCAATTTGGGGTCGCCGAGAGGTTTTAGCCCGCTCGGACGACTTGGCTTGACGCCGAGGGAATGCATGATTTGAGATGCAACGGCGCGGGCCATAGGTGGCGGAACGGCGTTGCCGATTTGCCGGGCGCCATGCCACTTCGTCTGGTGAAAGCGAAACCAATCTGGAAATCCGTGCAAACGCGCCATTTCGCGCACGGTGATGCAGCGTGGATGCGCATAGTGAATGGGACGTGGACTGGTGAACGCTCCGCGCGCTGCATCCGTACCCGCGCGCAAAGTGTTGGAAAGCCCATCGGCCGGGAGCCGATAGAACCTCGATATCGGCTCGACTTCGCCGGGCTTCGTCTCTTCGAATCTTCGGCGGGAAATCCCCGTATGTTCTGTCCGCATGCTCGAAGTCAGGACGTGTGGATTCCACAAACGCCGGTATCCGAAATGCCACCCTTCCTCTGTCAGGACGCGGAGTTCTGCAGCGTATGGGCTCGGTCTAGACCACTTTGCGACGAACACTTCGTCCTGCTCGACAAGGTAATCGTAGGCATCCGCATCCGGCAGATCGCCTAAAGCTTCCTTGCACGTCGCCGTCGCTGCCAAATCGCCGTTTGCGCCAGGAGCTGTAATCGGTTTGGGATACCTGGGCAGAATGGCATCGCTTCTGGCGCCAAGCACGATTAAACGTTCACGACTCTGCGGGACGTTGAAGGATGCCGCATTCAGCACTTGCGGGGGGACTCGAACGGAGTAGCCAACTCGCGCAAATGCCGCGATCAACTCGTTCAGAAAAGCCCTTTGGGGGCCGAGTGTAAGTCCCTTAACATTTTCGAATACGAAGCTATCCGCCTCCAACTCGGCAACTAACCGCACGAATTCCAAAACGAGTTTATTGCGTGCATCGTCGAGGCAGCGCTGTCCGATCAACGAGAACCCTTGGCAGGGGGGGCCCCCGAACACGACGGCAATCTTGCGATCTCCAATGCCTGCGGCAAGACGTATCTTGTCCGCTGACAGGCCAATCACCGACCGCGCCACCACCCCACAATCCGGAAAGTTGAATTTGTGCGTGGCGCAGTGAACGGGATCGATCTCTACGGCGGCTGCCACGTCGAAACCGGCCTGTTCGAAGCCAAGGCTCATACCGCCCGCGCCTGCAAACAAATCGATCCCGAGAGGTCGCATGCCTTCCCTCACTTGTTCACGATCTATTCTCAGAAACGCCTGTGACGTCAAGATGGTCCGATTCTATGAATCTACAAAGCTGAGAAGCATGGCCCTCAGTCGCTCTGGATGCCTCGTTTGGCATTGCCAGATCACAAGGACCGACCAGCCGGCACGGATGAGGGCGGCCCGATTTCGCCGGTCTCGCCTGGAGTTAGCAAGTACCTTCGGGACCCAATAATCCGGCCGGGACTTTGGCGAGCGTCCATATCGGCACTTATGCCCATGCCAAAAACAGCCGTGGACAAACACGACCTTTCTCCGGCTGGGCATCACAATGTCTGGCGAACCGGGCAGGTCTTTCCTGTGCAGTGCATAGCGGCAGCCGAGTGCGTGAAGAAGCTTGCGGACAATAAGCTCGGGTCCGGTGTGCTTTGTGCCCACCGATCTCATGATGCGAGACCGCTGCTCGGGAGTGCGAGTGTCCACGCCCTGGAAATAGACGAGTCTGGAACCAATGGCATCATCTAGCCTTCGGCCTGTTAGCGGCACCGCATTGCCGGCTTTGGTGACTTTGAAATCCGGCGCGCCTTTGCCGGCGATCCGCTTCGGCTCGTGCTGGACCTTGGGATTTCCCTCTGCCAGCTCGGCGAATGTCTTCAGCAGGCGCTCGATCGCGGAGCGATCGGTGTGCTCGGTTTTCTCCGAGCGCCGCCATTCCTTCAGCGCCTTCAGGTATTCGGCAAAGGCATCTGCGACTGCGTTAAGCACCCGCCCGAAGGTTGGCTGACAAGAAACCACGGTCTGGGCGGAGGCACAAATGGCGGTTGTGCCCATCTCACCGTCATGAACAAATGGAGAAACTGTGCTTGACAGGCAACAGTTCTGTTCGTATAATGTGCGGGTGTCTAAGTCTCAACTGAGGCAGCCATAGTCTTGCGTGATCGCCGCCCAGAATGTCGGTCGAAAAACGCGGATTCGGTGAATTCGACTGCTTCGGATGCCCTTCAACCACAACATGTTGTGGTGGGAGAGAAAGAGCGGGGGAGGCGAGAGAAAAAAAACTGAAATTCAACCGGCCAGCGGCCAAGCCGCGATGGCCGGTGGAATTACACAAGGGAGGACGCGATAAGAGCTGGAGAGAGACGCGGCGGGCTCAGGCGGTAACAGGCGCGCTGCGTGCACTGACGCTTAGGCCGGCTCTGAGGCGCATCACGCGCCAGGCCAGAACGGCGGCGGCCTCGGTCATGCGGCTTTGCGGGCTGGCGCCCACCGCCTTGGCCACCATCTGCACCAGCTTGCGGACATGCTGGCGGCTATAGATGAGCCCGGTCCGCCGCAGCGTGGCGCGGGCATAGTGTTCGCGGATGTAGGGCTTCTCGGCCGCTTCGTCCGCGCCCACAGTGGCGCAATAATAGGCGAAGGCCAGTTCGTCGTCCTCGGATTCGTTCACCCGCCCGAGCGCCACGATCAGCTTTCGCCAGAACGGCAGGTCCGGCTCGGTCTGGGCGTGCATGGTGTCGAAGAAGAATCGATAGTGGCGGAATTCGTCGGCGGCGATGTGCGCGGCGATCTCCTTCAGTACCGGCTCGTCGACCGTGTCCCGGATGGCGCTGTAGTACGAGGAGGTGCCGGATTCGACCACGCAGCGGGCGATCATCTCGCCCCGCCGGCTGCCGCGGATGGACGCGGTCGCGTCGCTGGCGAAATGCGGTGGCCGGTAGCCGGCGTGGAAGCGGGCGAACGCGTCGGCAAAGCTCCAGCCGGGGTCGGCGAGCTCGGCCCAGCGGCCGAGCGCGATGCCGTGCTGGGCCTCCTCGCGGCCCCAGCGGGTGATATCGTCCAGGGTCTGAGGATCGCCTCCGGCGAACACACCATGAAGGTAGGCGACATAGGCCGGCGCATTGTACTCGACGAGGGACGCAGCCTTCACCGCGTCCACCATGCCCGGCTCGACCTTCGCACGGTCGAAGCGCGACCAGGGAATGTCGTCCAGGGTCCAGCCCGCCGCGTAAACGGTTCCGTCCGTCATTGTCCCACCTGTCCAGCGCCCGTCGCGGACCGAACGCCTTATAGCAGAGGCCGTTGCCGGGCTGGAAGCCCGCGGAAAATCGGCGCATCTGTCAAACAACTCAAGCGGTTGCGCCGGGGCCTGTGGTAGAGGGGAAGGGGTCGCGGAGGGCCGGATGGAACAGCTGCTGGAGCTGGCCAGGGAGCGCAAGCTCGACCGGGTGGGCGCAGCCTACGCGGTGACCGGTTGGATTCTGGCGCAGGCGGCCTCTATCGCGCTGCCGGCCTTTGAGGCACCCCCCGCCGCGATGCGGTGGCTTATCATCGCGCTGATCGCCGGATTCCCACTGGCGCTGGCGGCGACCTGGTTCGCACAGCCTCGCAGCGCCACGGTGCTGAAGCCCCTTGGCACCCGCGACTGGCTGCTATTTGGACTGATTGGGCTGGTAGCGGTGCTCCTGGCGGTCCAGCTTTCGACAGGGTCGTTCTGGCGGCACGCAGCGCCTGCGCCGCACGGCTCAGCGACGGCTCCGTCGGCACCCTCCATCGCGGTGCTGCCGTTCGCCAATCTGAGCGGCGATCCGAAGAAGGTGTATTTCAGCGACGGCATCGCCGATCAGCTGATCACCGAATTGGCGCAGACGCCTTCCTTACGCGTGGCGGCGCGCTCCTCCTCGTTTTCCTTCCGCGGCAAGGATGTGGACGTGAAGACCATTGCTAAGGCATTGCACGTGCGCTCTGTGCTGGAAGGCAGCGTGCGCGAGGAGGGCAACCGGGTGCGCATCGCGGCCGAACTGGTGGATGCGGCGAACGGATTCCAGATCTGGTCGCAATCCTACGACCGAAATCTGACCAACATTCTTTCGTTGCAGGACGAGATCGCGCGTTCCATCACTCAAGCCGTGGCGCAGCGTTTTCTCGGGCACACGGTCGCCGCAAACCGCGCCCATCCCGGACCGCAGGCGATCGATCCGCAAGCCTACAAGGCGTATCTGCAGGGCCAGTATTATTTCGCACAGCGGACGAAGGAAGGCGTGTTGCGAGCGATCGACCTGTTCACCCGGACGACGTCGCTGGCGCCGAAATACGCCGATGGTTTCGCCGCACTGGCCGATGCGCACGCGACCGCCGCCCTTGATTTTCAGGTGCCGGGCGGCGTGCCGGCCGCGCTCGAGGCGGTGAACAGGGCGCTCGCGCTCGATCCCAACAGCCTCACGGCCATCATGGCGCGCGCCACCGCCGAGCTGCTGCAGTGGCGCTGGCGGGGGGCGGCGGCCGACCTCAGGCGCCTCGAACAACTGCATGTGAACACGGCTGCGGTGTGGCACATGCGGGCGATCTTCTTCGATTACATGGGCCTTACGCAGTTCTGTGGGGCAGCGGAAGAGCGGGCGATCCAGCTCGATCCACTTTCCTTCATCGACCACTACAATCTCGCGCTCTATCGCATGCGGGAGAAGCGATACGACGATGTGGCCCGCATTATCGCGCAGGCCTGGGCGCTGCAGCCCGGCAATCCCGATCTGCAGCAGCTGAAAGCCCAGCTTGCGCTGGCGCGGCACGACGCGAAGGGCGCCGAGCGCATCCTTGCGGCGCTGATTTCCCAGACAGGCGAGAACTCGCCCAACACCGCTGCGGCGCGGTTCTTTATTTTCGTCGCGAAGAAGGACTTTGCTGCTGCCCACAAGTTCGCAGATGGGATCGCAAAACAGTTTCCGGCGAGCGGCATCACGGCCAACGATCTCGGCATTGCCTACGCGATGGCGAGCGACCTCGATGCGGCGTTCACATGGTTTCGGCGCGCGGTCGACCTGCACGAACCGCAGTTCCTGCCGGTGGAGTATACCAATCCGGAGCCGACGAAGCTGTATGCCGATCCGCGCTGGAAGGCGCTGCGCGCCGAGCCCGAGGTGCGCGACTGGGAAGAAGCCCGCGCGGAAATCGCCCGCGAATTCCAGGCCGGCGAATAGCCGCCGCTACCGCAGGAGCGCCTGCGCTTCGGCCCACAGGCGGACGGCAAGATCGGCCGCCGGTTCGGCGCGGGCGAGGGATGCCGATTGTCCCGCCCACATCGTCATGCGCGATGTGTCGCCGGCTTTCGCGGCGGCCATGCGTAGCGGGTACGCCAGCCGGCTCTGCACGGGGTAGGGCGCCGGTGTGGGTGCATCTGGAGAAGTCGCTGCGCGCAGGTAGTCGTTGACGATTCCGCGCGCCGGGCGGCCAGTGAACACGCGCATGACGGCTGTGTCTTCTGGCGCAGCGCGGCCGATCGCGTCAGCCCAGGCGGGTGCTGTCTTCGCTTCCGGGCAACGCAGGAATCCGGTGCCGATCTGCACCGCGCTAGAGCACGATCCAGTCAG
>DIZC01000124.1 GCA_002429315.1 Alphaproteobacteria bacterium UBA6038 | reverse complement strand
TCTGACTGGATCGTGCTCTAGCTCCCGGTCGGGTCGACAAAAGCCAGCCAAGCCCCGGGGGGTATCGCCGCTCTAACGCAGTAACCGCAGCGCTTCCACCAGTGCCGCGAAATCTTCGGGCCACGCACTTTCGAGGCGCATCAGCCTATGCAGGCTGGGATGGTGGAAGCCGAGCAGCCAGGCATGCAGCGCCTGGCGCGGGAACGTGGCCGCGGCGGCATAGCCGAGCGGAGCGCTTCTCACCTCGCATCCAGGAATTCCAGCACGATCCTGTTGTAGGCGCCGGGCTGTTCCAGGGGGCCGATGTGGCTGGCGCCGGGGACGATGATCTCTCGCGCGCCGGGGATCGCCTTCGCCATGGCGTCCGTGTGCCGGCGCAGGATCAGGTCATGCTCGCCGGCGACGATGAGCACGCGCGCACGGATGCGTCCGAGCTCGGCAAGGCTGTAGTGCGGCTCCGTGGCAATCATGGTTTCGATCTTTTTCACCAGCGCCGGAAAATGCGAAGGGTCGGGCGCGATGAGACGGTAGAGCGGCTCGATCTGGCGCGTCTGCTCGTCGACCATCGGGGGCGTCATCTGCTTCGCATCGATCCCGGCCGCATCGTAATTGGCGCCGATCGCCACCAGCCGGCGGATGCGGCCGGGATGCTTCATCGCCATGTCGAGACCGACGATGCCGCCGTCGCTCCAACCCACGACGTCGGCCTGCTTCAGACGCAGCGTGTCCATCAAGGCGATCATGTCGCCGCCCATCGCCGCATAGGTGAGCGGCGCGCTGGAATCGGTGGAGGGGCCCTGGCCGCGACTGTCGACGGCAATCACGGTATGGCCGGGCGCGAGCGCGGTGATGAAATAGTGCATCGACTCCAGGAAGGCGCCGGCGCCGTGCAGCACAAGCACGGGCGGCCCGTGTCCATAGATCTCGTAGTAGAGGCTGATGCCGTTGACATTGGCGCGATGGGCGCCGTGGAATTCGCTACGGAAGGTCCGCGCCAGATGGAAGCCCGGAATGCCGTAGAGCGCCCGGTCGATCGCAACAAAGCCGATGATCGCGACGGCCAGCACGACAGCCGTCACGATGAGCACGATTCTGCGCGACATGGACCCCCCCCGAAAATCCCAATCTCGTAGCGGCTTACGCCTCAACAGGGCGCCCGGATCAACCTGGCTTCTGCAACCCGCGCAGGGCGGCGATCAGCGCGGCGAAGTCGTTGGGCCAGGGGGATTCGAAGCGCACGTGCTTGTGCGTGCTGGGATGCTGGAATCCCAGCAGCCACGCATGCAGCGCCTGGCGTGGAAATGCGGCGGCTGCGGCGTAGGTCGTCTGCTCCGCGTCGGTCTTGGCGCGCGGCGGTTTGCGCGCGCGGCCGTATACGGAATCCCCGATCAGCGGATGGCCGAGATGCGCGAGATGCACGCGGATCTGGTGCGTGCGGCCGGTCTCCAGCCGGCATTCGATGAGGCTCGCGAACGCGCGCGCTTCGCCGCCGTAGCGCTCCAGCATGCGATAGCGCGTGCGCGCGGCCTTGCCCTGCGTCCGCACGATCGCCATGCGCTTGCGGTCGAACGGGTTGCGGCCGATGTCGCCTTCGATGATTCCTTCGCCGGCGCGCGGCGCGCCCCACGCCACGGCGTGATAGGCCCGCTCGATGGTGCGCGCGGCGAACTGCTTCGCGAGGCTCGCCATGGCGCGGTCGTTCTTGGCGGCCACCAGCAGTCCGCTGGTGTCCTTGTCCAGCCGATGCACGATGCCGGGCCGCGCCGCGCCGCCGACGCCCGAAAGCGACTCGCCGCAATGGGCGATCAGCGCGTTCACCAGCGTGCCGTCGGGATTGCCGGCGGCGGGATGCACCACCAGCCCCGCCGGCTTGTCGATCACGATGAGATCGCCGTCTTCGTACACGACGTTCAGCGGAATGGCTTGCCCACGCGGCACCGCGGGCGCGGGCTCGGGCACCGCAATCTCATATGTTTCGCCCGGTTTGACCCGCGTGTTTCCGTCTTTTATCGTTTCCTGCGCGCGGGAAACGGCGCCGTCCGCGAGCAGCGCCTGCAGGCGCGAGCGGCTGAGGTCGGGAACCGCCGCAGCGAGAAAGCGGTCCAGACGCCAGCCGGCATGCTCCGCATCCGCGCGCGCGCGGCGCAAACGTCCGCCTACGGAGGAAGCAGCCTTGTCGAATGTGTCCGGCACCGTTCCCGCCAATGACGATCCGCGCAACTCCGCAAGCTACCGCGCGGCGCGGGCTCTCGCCATCGGGCTCGGCGTTTTGATGGTGCTGATGTTCCTTGTCGTCGTGGTCACGCTGATGACGCGCGTATTCGGCCATAGTGCCGCGCCGTCCGTCGCGTCGGAGGGCTCCGCGATCGACCAGCTGCCGGCCGGCTCGCGCATCACCGACATGCGGACGGACTCCGGGCATTTGGTGCTGCGCATCCGCACCGATCAGGGCGAGGAGATCCGCATTATCGATGATGCCTCCGGCCGCGTCGTCAGCCGCATCGTCGCGCCCAAGTGATCGCACGGCTGATCCTGCCCGGCGCTCTTCGGGCGCAGGTCGAGCGCGAAGCCCGCGCCGCCTTCCCCCGCGAATGCTGCGGGCTACTCGAAGGAATTCGACACGCGAATTACGCAACGCGCTCCACCCTCCCCTTGAGGGAGGGTCGAAAAATTCAAGCGCAGCGAGGAATTTTTCGGGGAGGGGTCGATCCCACGATTTGTGGCACTTACCCCTCCCCGAAATTTGCTGCGCAAATTTCGACCCTCCCTCAAGGGGAGGGTGGGGACCGTCTATCGTCCTGTTCAGTGAAGGACACAATTGAGATCGCCGCGATTCATCCCACCGCGAACATCGCTCAAACAGCCGACGCCTTCGAGATCGATCCCGCCGCGCACATCGCGCTGCTGCGGCGCTTGCGCGGCACCGGGCGCGAGATCGTCGGCTGCTATCACTCCCATGCCAACGGCCGCGCCGAGCCGTCGGAACGCGACCTCGCCGGCGCGAGCGAAGCCGGTTTTGTCTGGCTGATCGCCGCGCTGGACGATGAAGGCGGCGGCACCGTGAACGCCTTCATCTTTGACGGGAACGGCTTCTCGCCGCTGACGTTCTCCGAGGCCGTCGAAGTTGCCTGACGCGGGCTCGCGCGGCTTTGTTGATCCGCCGGCACGGCTGTGGTTTTAATCGCCCGACGCCGCCGGCTCCCATCGTCTAGCGGTCAGGACGCGGCCCTCTCAAGGCTGAAACCGGGGTTCGATTCCCCGTGGGAGCGCCAAGGTCTTGCCGCCGTCAGCGCGGCACACTAGAGGGTGCGGAATTACCGCATGGAGTTTGAGTGCGCGCAGCCCTCGCTCTCGTCTTGATGTCCTTGGCCGCGCATACTCCCGAACCCTTTTTAAGCCAAATATCTCCGGCGCAAAGACACGATTGTGAGCAGAATTGCTCAACATCTGTGTTGAGAGAAGTCTACCCTGGCCGACTCAAGCGGATATTCCTTTGAAAGATCGGGCCGATTGTGGCCCTGCGTGGATGTCCCGCTGGAGAAATACCATGACTTATAATCTCGCTTCGCACAAAAGCCTGCTTGCCATGTCTGCGACCGTTTGCGCTTTCGCCTTCGCCCCCGCCGCTCAAGCCAAGGCCAATTTCATCACGTTCCATCCGCCGAATGACAGTGCGGTATATAGTGTTGTCGGAATTAGCGATCACGGCGTGATCGCGGGCAGCTACGATGACAACGTAGGTTACGCCCACGGTTTCTTGCGGGCTGCGGACGGCACCTATACGATCTTCGATCCCACGAACTCGGTAGAAACTCTTGTCCACGGAATGAACAACAAGGGTGCGACGGTGGGCTTTTATTACAATCCGAACGTGGCAGATTTCGGTTTCGTGCGCAGTCCGAACGGAAAGATCGTTGACATTGTGTACCCGGGCGCCAAAACTAGTACCACCGTTGCCGTCGCCATCAACGACGTTGATGTCATCGTGGGAACTTACATAGATGGCGCGACGGGCTACATCATCGGTTTCGTACGATACGGCTCGCAAAACCTCCAGTCAATTCAAGTAAGTGGAACCGCGGGCAACACCTACCCCTCCGGAATCAACGCCGGCGGTGTAATCACGGGATCCTATGCGAACAGCAACGATAATGTGTCTCACGGCTTTGTCCGCGATGCCGGCGGAGTCGTCACCACCTTCGATTATCCGGGCAGTGACGCAACCTATGCCATGGGCATCAACGTCGGGGGCGAGATCACGGGCTATTATGCCTCTGGCGGCAATGAACACGGCTTCCTGCGCTCGGCCGATGGAGCGACGTTTACCTCCATTGATGTTCCGGAGGGCGTCGGCGGAACCGTTGCGACCTGCATCAATTCCGAGGGTGACGTTGCCGGCTTTTACGAAATACTAGGCGGCGGCGACGCGGGCGGTTTTGTGCGGCGCGCCAGCGGAACGATCAAGACCTTCGGACCGTCGAAAGACAAGGGTATCGTCCCCGGCGGCATCAACAGCCATGGCGCGATTGCTGGCACCACCTATCCCGGCGGCGCGGAGCGCGGATTTCTGCGAAGCAGGTGACGACAGTCGAAACAGAACAGTTCGCGCTGACCGCTTGAGGAATGGTGGCCGCGTTCTAGGTTGCGGCGGTTTAAGATGGATGATCCCGCCGCTGAGTGCAGCCGGCGTGGATTACTCGCGACCGGCGCTTACGCCGATACGATGGTCCATTGCGCCGCTGCGGGCGAAGCCGCAGCCAAACCGCGCTCTCGATCTCTCGGAATTGCGGCCGGGCGTGACCTGAGCCCCTGAACCTCATCCAAATTTGAGTAGAGTCCGGCGCCTTGAGAGGGGTACGGACGATGAAGTGACGTGCACCCCGGAAATGCCCCCGCTTAGAGGTTAGAGTCCGTTACATTTCAAGTGTCGTTCTTAGGGGTTTGGGTAAGATTCGCATCGGCAGAAGATAAACTTTGAACACCGGACTGCTGCCTCTTTCGTGCTAACGAATCACGGACGAAACCAGGGCGACGGTAATCCGTGGGGCATTCGTCTAGAAAGCATTGGAATACGTTGGGAAGCGGAATTGCCCCACGTTGGGGTAACCCGTTGAGATTCCTGAATTGCGGAACTCCGCTAGGGCGCGCCACGAACAGAACACTGAAGGCGCAAGTGGGCGCCGCTTTTATCGCACCGTTTCCTTCTTTTTGGATGCCGATACGCGGCGCGGCTTCTTCTCAGCCTTCGGCTTGGGCAAAAGCCGGAAGCGCGTATGGCACCACGCAAAGTCGACGCCTACATCCAGAAGTGCATCGGAGCGTCCGCAGGGGCAGGAAAATTCGATGACGGCGAGTACGCGATAAGTCTCTCCCCAGCCACAAGCGGCACCGGCAATCCCGTGACATGGTTCGGCGCGGCGTTGACGCATAGAACCAGATCGCCGGGACATGATTCCGTGGCCCCGGTTAGCGGGCCAGATCGATGTACCAGTTCGCAGTTTCATCTCGTCCGGTGCGCCAAGGTCTTGCCGCCGTCAGCGCGGCGCACTAGAGGGTGCGGAATTACCGCATGGAGTTTGCGTGCGCGCAGCCCTCGCTCTCGTCTTGATGTCCTTGGCCGCGCCAGCCTTGGCCCAGGAGCAAGGGTCCATGGGCGACATGCCGATGGGCCAGACGCCGATGCGCGACATGCCGACGGACAACATGGCCGCCACAGGAATCCTTGGGTCCTACCCCATGACCCGCGATTCCTCCGGCACGAGCTGGCAGCCGGACGCTTCCATGCATGCCGCGTTTCACGGCACGGCGGGCGACTGGATGCTCATGAGTCATCTCATGCTGTTCGGGGTTTACGACACGCAGAGCGGGCCGCGCGGCGACGACAAAGCGTTCGTCGAGGGAATGCTGATGGGCGCTGCCCGCCGCGATCTTTCGAACGGCGACACGCTAAACCTGCGCCTGATGCTGAGCCCCGATCCCTTCATGGGCCGCAGCGGCTATCCGCTGCTGCTCGCCGGCGGCGAGACGGCAAACGGCGTCACGCCGCTGGTCGACCGCCAGCATCCGCACGATCTGTTCATGGAATTGGGCGTCTCCTACGCACATCGGCTCGATGATCGCAGCAGCATGTTTCTCTACGCCGCCGATCCCGGCGAACCGGCCCTTGGCCCGCCTGCCTTCATGCACCGGGTGAGCGGCATGGACATTCCGGACGCGCCGATCACGCATCATTGGCTGGATTCCACGCACACCAGCTTCGGCGTGCTGACGGCCGGCCTGGTGCATGACGATTGGAAGCTGGAGGTCTCGCAGTTCACCGGACGGGAGCCTGACCAGAACCGCTACGATTTCGATTCCGTGCGGCTCGACTCCACAGCCGCGCGGCTGAGCTGGAATCCCGATCCGCACTGGTCGTTGCAGGTCTCGTGGGGCCATCTCAACAGCCCGGAAGAGCTCACGCCGCCAATCAACGAGAACCGGACCACCGCGAGCGCAACCTACGTGACGAAATTGGGCGACGGGTCGCTCGCCACCACGGCGGCGTGGGGTTTGAAGCAGGAGAGCGACGGAATCGATCTCAACGGCATTCTGCTGGAAGCGGAATATCGGCTGGACCCGTGGACACTCTTCGCGCGAACGGAGTGGGAGCAAAACACCGAGCTTGACGCCCGGGGCCGCATCCGTTCGGTGGGCGATCTGACGCTCGGCGCCATTCACGACTGGCCCGTGACAGAGCATTTGAAGGTGGGGCTGGGCGCGCTCTATGCCTTCGATTTCGTGCCTTCTGCGATCACGCCGTCCTACGGCAGCGATCCGCGCGGGTTCATGGTCTTCGTGCGCCTCGCGACGCGCTGACAGGAAAACGCATGGCGCGCGCAACACAGATTTGCACTAGCATCGACGCATGAGAGCGGCCGTCCTCACGGGTTACGGATCGCCGGACGTCGTCGAGGTCCGGCAAGTGCCGAAGCCCGTGCCGAAGGAGCGCGAGGTTCTGGTCGCGGTGCACGCGACCGTGGTGGGGCGAAGCGATTGCGGCCGGCGCGATCCCCATCCGCGCCTGTTCGGCCGGCTGATGTACGGACCCTTGCAGCCGGGGCGCACCACCCTCGGCATGGAATTCGCGGGCGAGGTTGAGGCGATCGGCAACGGCGTCACCGCGTTCAAGCCCGGCGATCGCGTCTTCGGCATGGTGCGGTATCGCGAAGTCGGTGCGCACGCGGACTATGTCTGCGTATCGGAAGATGGCTACATCGCGACGATCCCCGAAGGTCTGCCCTTCGAGCAGGCGGTGGTCTGCGAGGGCGCCTTTTATGCGCAACCTTGCCTGACAAAGCTCAATCTCAAGCCTGGCGACAAACTCCTCATCTACGGCGCATCGGGCGCCATCGGCACCGCGGCCCTGCAACTTGCCAGAGCCGCGGGCGTGCGCGTCACCGCGGTTGTCGACACGCGCCATCTGGAACTCGTCAAATCGCTCGGCGCCGAACGCGCCATCGATTACACGAAAGAGGATTTCACGCGCATCGGCGAGAAATTCGACGGTCTACTCGATGCGGTTGGCAAGACCACGTTCCTGCGCTGCCGCCGATTGCTGAAGCCGGGGGCGATGTTCGTCGGAACCGATATGGGGCCGTATGGCCAGACCTTGTTGCTGACGATGTGGCGGGCGCTCACGGGACGAGGCAGGGTCACTGTTCCGCTCCCGAAGCGCGACCCGGGTTTTGTCAGATTCCTGAAGGCGCGCATGGAGGCCGGCGAACTCCGTGCGGTCATCGATCGCCGCTATCCCCTTGAGGCCGTCGCCGATGCCCATCGCTATGTGGACACGCGGCAGAAAACCGGGATCGTCGTCATCGACGTCCGGTAGGCGGTGGATGGCAATGCGGTAATCACGCCCGCCCAATGTCATTCGGCTCCGGTTCCGCAACCGGCGCGCTGTCCGGAACGCGCACGGCGCAAAAAGGCCAACGGCGGCAGAGCGCCGCCGCTGGCAATTCCCCGGTCAGGCGGTTACGGGACGATCGAAAGCGTTGGCGTCGTTGTGATTTTGCCGCTGACCGAGCAGCCGCCGGCCATCGGCACTGCGGTGAACGTGATGACGCCGTTTTTCAACGTGGTCGGAACGTTGCTGGGGCCGCAATCGAGCCCGAGAGGCCCATTGAACTGCGCCTGCAGGATGACGACCTTCGTCGCGCTCTTCACGCGGGACTTATATGGAAGAAGGACCAATTTGACCTGCTTGCAGCCGGTGGCCCCATTGTCGGTAAACGAGCCCCCGGTGACATAGCCGACGCCTTTGCTCGTCACCTTGCCGGTGAAATGCGCCTTGCACGGCAGGGTGATGCCGTTCTTGGTGGCCGATGTGGTGCCGTCGCCCACGAAGCTGCCGGATGGGCTGAGGTGGTCGGCGGCTGCGGGTGTGGTGCCGACAATACCCAGCGAGATAAGGCCGGCGGCGGTAAGTGCGATGGCTGTTTTCATGACGGTTCATCCTCGGTTGATTGGCGACTGAAGCGCCTGGTGATGGAGCGACGGCACCCCGTCATGCAGCCGCTCCGGATTCGAACTGCAGAATAGACAACGCGGATTTCGCCAAGACGTTCGGCGACTGGGCGTGCCGCGAGGCACACCCGCGCGCGGCTATCCGCGGAGGCAACGCTTTTGCCGGATATCGCGGGATCTTCATGGAATTGCCTCCGTCAGAACGATTTGCTGATCCGCAGCCCATAGAGCCGCGGATCGGTCACAAAGACATTGGTGGTCAGCGCCGTGTCGTCGCTGTTGAGGAACGCGCCGGTGATGGCCGTGGTGTTGAACACGTTCTTCGCATAGGCCATCACGTCCCAGCCGTCGGCATTCGCGAAGGTCAGCGACAGGTTCACGTTGGTATAGCCGTGCAGCTCGTCGTAGGGCCGGTCGTTGAACACGCGGGCGAACGAGCCGGACTGATAGTAGATGTCGCCGCGCAGGGTGGCCGCCCAGTCCTTGCCAAGCGGCATGGTGTATTGCGCGCCCGCCGACAGCGTCACGTGCGGCGTGTTGGGAAGCTGATTGCCGCTCAGATTCTTGAGGAAGCCCTGACCGCCGTTTGGCGCTGTGGAGGGATCGAAGCCGATATAGCCCGGGAGATGCTTGGGGTCCGGATTGGGCACATACGGTGCATTGGTGACCGGATCGACGCCCTGGGCATAGGCCGCAGTGCAGGCGATGGTAATTCCGCCCTGCGCCAACAGCTCGTTTACCACATACGCTGGCAGGACACAGTTTGAAGTTCCCGTGATGAACGGCCTGACAAGCAGCCAGTCGGAATTGCCGCCCGTGCGATCCATGAGGTCGATCGCCTGCGATCCCTTTGCAAGCGTGCCATCCTGGTATCCGCTGGACAGGTTAAGGACCAGCCCGTCCATCGGCCGCCATGTCGTTTCGATTTCTGCGCCCTTCACCGTGGCGTCGAAATTGAGATTGACCGAAGTGCGATCGACGATTTGGGAGATCTGATAGCTCTTGTAATTGTAGTAAAAGATGGCGCCGTTCAGCGTCATCGTGTCGTTCAACACCGTATTCTTCGTTCCGAGCTCGAAGGCGTCGACGAACTCCGGCCTGAATGTCAGCGGGTGAACGATCGGTGAGCTGAAGACGACGCCGCCGCTGACGATGGGAACCGTGCCTGGCGGATTGGCGCCGCCGGCCTTGTAGCCTCGCGAATAGGATGCGTAGAAAAGGGACTCGTCGGTGAAGTCGAGCTTGGGTGTCCAGGTCCCTACAAACCGGCCTGTGACTGTTTGCCATGTCTGTCGGAGAACGCCTGCAGGGGGAATGCCCTGGAACGCTATTCCGGCCCAGCTGGGGAATTCCGTAAAGGTCTTCTCGTCATCGGTATAGCGCAGGCCGCCCGTGAGTTTCACGTCGGGCGCGATCTGGTAGTAGACCTCGCCGAATCCGGCCCAGGAATTCAGCCGGTAAGGATTGTGGCTAAGAAAATAGTTGTGTCCCTGTCCGTCGATGTTGGAGAGCGCGTTGGGGTCGACATAGGCGCAGCCGAGTCCCAAAAAGGTCTGGTTGAGATTGGCGGGATTCGCCGCGACGGGATTGCAACTATTGGCAAGTGCCGCGTCGAACGGGATGTGTTTTGCGTCAGGCGGGAGCGGCGCCCCGCCGCCGAGAGCGGAATTGACGTCCTCCACGAACAGGCTGAGCGCGTTGAAGAACACATAGTAGTCCGCCGCCGTGTGATAGTGCAGATAATTGCCGCCAAGGACGAAGTTCAAAGGTCCGTCGTAGTTCGAAAGCAGGCGCACCTCCTGGTAGAACTGCTCCGAGGCTTCCTGCGATATGTCCTGACCGACCAGCCGGCTCGAGCAACCGAGTTGCGGATCGCAATACTGGCGGTCCTGGCCGACCAGCGTGGTCCCGCCCGGATCCATGAACAGGGGCGCCGTGTTGAAGCGGTTGTAGTCTTCGGTGGAAAACAGGAAATCCTTGTTGTAGCCGGTCTGCGAATTCACCGTGAGCTGCGGGCTGAGGGTGTAATCCACGTTGAATTCGACGGTGTCGTTTTTCGCCTTGTATCTGGGGTTCAGAAGTGAATCGACGACACGCAGATCGTGCGGCTGCGTCTGGCCCGCATACGGGTCCGTGCCCGGCGCGACATAGGGCGTAAACAGTTCAAGGGCGACCACGAAGGGAATGCCGCCGGCGTTGGG
>DIZC01000082.1:26131-29556 GCA_002429315.1 Alphaproteobacteria bacterium UBA6038 | reverse complement strand
GAAAACCCGAGTCACGCTCTAGCTGCTTCGACAGGAGCGACGATTTTGACTAGCGCGGGCGCCGGGAATCGGATACGGCATTACTATAAAGCACGTAAATTGCGGACTTACGGTCTTGGTTGAACGATTATTACAATTCCTCACCCTTTCACAGGCCTTGCCAGTCAAAAGGCAGCCAGCCGCACGCACGCGCGATTTTTTCGAGGTGTACCAGGAGCTTATCGCCGCCAAGGCGCAGGAACAGGCCTCTCGCTGCTCGCAATGCGGTGTGCCATTCTGCCAAATCCATTGCCCGCTGCAGAACCATATCCCGGACTGGCTGAAGCTCACCGCCGAAGGCCGGATCCAGGAGGCCTGGGAGCTATCGCAGGCCACCAACAACATGCCGGAGATCTGCGGGCGAATCTGTCCACAGGATCGTTTATGCGAGGGCCACTGCGTCATCGAGACCGCGGGCCACGGCACCGTCACTATCGGCGCCATTGAGAAGTACCTGACCGAAACCGCCTGGGAAAACGGCTGGATCAAGCCGCTGAAACCGCGCCGGCTGATCAATGCGTCGGTTGCGATCATCGGGGCAGGGCCGGCGGGGCTCGCCGCGGCAGAGGAGCTGCGCCGCTTTGGCTACCGCGTCACGATCTACGACCGGCACGACCGCGCCGGTGGCCTGCTCACCTACGGCATCCCGAACTTCAAGCTGGAGAAGGATGTCGTCAGCCGCCGCGTGCAGCGGCTGGAGGATGGCGGCATCGCGTTGAAGCTGAATACCGAGGTCGGCCGCGATGTCACCTTCGGCGAGCTGCGCTCGGAATATGACGCGGTGGTAATTGCCGCCGGCACCTACAAGTCACGCAACACGGAGGTGCCGGGCGTCCAGCTTGACTGTATCGTGCCGGCGCTCGATTATCTAATCGCCACGAACCGCGTCGGCTTTGGCGACGCTGTGCCGGAATTCGAATCCGGCAGCCTGAACGCACGCGACCGGAACGTCGCGGTGATCGGCGGCGGCGACACGGCGATGGATTGCGTCCGCACCGCCGTGCGGCAGGGCGCGAGATCCGTTTCCTGCATCTACCGCCGCGATCGCGACAACATGCCCGGCAGCTTGCGCGAGGTGGCGAACGCCGAGGAAGAAGGCGTGCGCTTCGAATGGCTCACTCTGCCGCAGAAGTTTCTCGGCATCGTCAATGTCGAAGGCGTGCGGCTGTCGCGCATGCGGCTCGGCGCAGCCGATGAATCCGGGCGCAAAATGCCCGAGCCGATCCCCGGCGCCGATTTCAAGCTGGAGTCCGGCCTTGCCATCATGGCGCTGGGCTTCGATCCGGAAGATTTGCATGCCATGCTGAATGCACCCGAGCTGGCGCTGACGCGCGCGGGCACGGTGCGCGTTGAGCCGCCTGCGCTTGCCACCAATCTCGATGGTGTGTTCGCGGCCGGCGATGTGGTGCGTGGCGCTTCGCTTGTGGTGTGGGCGATCAAGGACGGCCGCGATGCCGCGCTCGGCATCGATCAGTACCTGAAGACGAAAGCGGATGCGTTGCGCGAGGCCGCGGAATGAGCGCCGTGAGCGATGCCGAACGCGAAGTCGAACGCTTCCTAGCCAATGCGGCGAAGCTTGAGGCCGCGCATGCCTATGCGCCCGAACAGGAGCACGACGCCTGCGGCGTCGGCCTCATTGCTGCGGTGGATGGTCAGCCGCGCCGCGAAGTGGTGGTACGCGCCATTGAGGCGCTGAAGGCGGTGTGGCACCGCGGCGCCGTCGATGCGGACGGCAAAACGGGCGATGGCGCCGGCATTCATCTGCAGGTGCCGCAGGAATTCTTCCGCGCCGCCGTCGCACACACCGGGCATCGTTTGCGCTCGGGCCGTATCGCCGTTGGACAGATCTTTCTCCCGCGCACCGATTACACGGCACAGGAAACCTGCCGCACCATTGTGGAATCCGAAATCCTGCGCTTCGGCTTCTATTTGTATGGCTGGCGGCAGGTGCCGATCGATATCAGCGTAATCGGCGAGAAGGCCAATGCCACACGCCCCGAAATCGAGCAGGTGATGTTCGATGTCGGCGATTCCGAAGACCTCGAAGCACTGGATCGCCGCCTCTATCTCTGCCGCCGCCGCATCGAAAGGCGCGTGCGCGAAGCGGCGGTGCAGGATTTCTATGTCTGCTCGCTGTCGTCGTGCTCGCTCATCTACAAGGGCATGTTCCTCGCCGAGCAGCTCGCCAATTTCTATCCCGATCTGAACGACGAGCGTTTCGTCAGCGCGTTCGCGATTTTCCACCAGCGCTATTCCACCAACACCTTCCCCGCCTGGCGCTTGGCGCAGCCCTTCCGAATGCTCGCGCACAACGGCGAGATCAACACGCTCAAGGGCAACATCAACTGGATGAAGAACCATGAGATGAAGATGGTTTCGGCGCTGTTCGGCAAACACGGCGACGAGATCAAGCCCATCGTCCAGCCCGGCGGTTCGGATTCCTCAGCGCTCGATGCGGTGTTCGAGGTGCTGGTGCGGGCGGGGCGGAGCGCTCCGCTCGCCAAAACGCTTCTCATTCCGGAGGCGTGGTCGAAGAAGGCCTCGACCATGTCAGAAGCGCACCGCGCGATGTATGCCTATGCCAACGCGGTGATGGAGCCGTGGGACGGACCGGCGGCGCTCGCTGCAACGGATGGCCGCTGGGTGATCGCCGGCATGGATCGCAACGGCCTGCGCCCGCAGCGCTACGTGCTCACCAACGATGGTCTGCTGTTCGTTGGCTCGGAAGCCGGCATGGTGGTGCTGGACGAGGAGGGGATCGTGCGCAAGGGCCGCGTCGGTCCCGGCCAAATGATCGCGCTCGATCTCGACGAAGGCCGCTTCTACGATGACCGCGCGATCAAGGACAAACTGGCGAGCGAATTCCCTTACCAGGAATGGACGAAGAAGGTTATCGAACTGGAGCCGATCATCGGCCCGGGCCCGGAGCCACGGCTGTTCGAGAAAGATGCGCTGCGGCGCCGCCAGGGCGCGGCTGGCTATACCCTGGAGGATCTCGAGCTGATTCTCCATCCCATGGTGGAGGACGGCAAGGAGCCCGTCGGCTCCATGGGCGACGACACCCCGCTCGCTGTGCTTTCAGATCGGTACCGCCCGCTATCGCATTATTTTCGGCAAAACTTCTCGCAGGTGACCAACCCGCCGATCGACCCCTTGCGCGAAGAACGCGTGATGAGTCTGAAAACGCGGTTCCGCAATCTCGGCAATGTACTGGCGCAGGACGAATCGCAGGCCGAGGTCTATGTGCTCGAGAGCCCGGTGATTTCCACTGGCATGTACGAGCGCATGCGCAGCCACCTGGAGGGACGGTTCTACGAGATCGACTGCGTGTTCCCGGTGAAAAACGGCGCGCCGAAGGACGATCATGCGCTCGCCCGCGCGCTCGA
>DIZC01000082.1:16868-26098 GCA_002429315.1 Alphaproteobacteria bacterium UBA6038 | reverse complement strand
GTACACTCGCACCTCGTGCGAGAAGGCCTGCGCACCTACACCTCGATCAACGTGCGCTCGGCCGAATGCCTCGACACGCATTATTTCGCCGTGCTGGTCGGCGTCGGCGCAACTACGGTCAATGCCTATTTGGCGCAGGAATGCCTCGCCGATCGTCATGCGCGCGGGTTGTTCGGAGATCTGCGGCTCGGGCCGTGTGTGAAGCGGTACCTCGATTCGGTGAATGCCGGGCTGCTCAAGATCATCTCCAAGATGGGCATTTCGGTGATCGCCTCCTATCGCGGCGCCTACAATTTCGAAGCGGTCGGTCTGTCGCGCTCGATGGTGGCCGACATTTTCCCTGGCATGGCAAGCCGAATCTCAGGCATTGGCCTTTCCGGGATTGCGAACAAGGTTGCGAAGCAACACACGCGCTCGTTCGAAGACGAGGGCAATGTGTTGCCCGCGGGCGGCTTCTATCGCTACCGCGCCGGCGGCGAAACGCACGGTCATGCCGGCCATCTCATTCACCTGCTGCAAACCGCGGTCACGAAGGACTCCTACTCGACCTACAGGAAGTATTCGGATGGCGTGTGGCAGATGCCGCCCACATCGCTACGCCAGCTGATGACGGTCCGGCCGGGTGGCGATCCGGTGGGGATCGAGGAAGTCGAATCCATCACCGAAATCCGCAAGCGGTTCGTCACGCCCGGCATGAGCCTTGGCGCGCTATCACCGGAAGCGCACGAAGCGCTGAACATCGCGATGAACCGCATTGGCGCGAAATCCGACTCCGGCGAGGGCGGCGAAGATCCGCAACGTTTCCACGCCAAGGCGAACGGCGACAATCCGAATTCCGCAATCAAGCAGGTGGCGAGCGGCCGCTTCGGTGTCACCGCGGAATATCTGAACCATTGTCGCGAGCTGGAGATCAAGGTAGCGCAGGGTGCCAAGCCTGGGGAAGGCGGCCAGCTGCCGGGCTTCAAGGTCACCGAAATGATCGCCAAGCTGCGCCACGCCACGCCCGGCGTCACGCTCATTTCGCCGCCACCGCACCACGACATCTATTCCATCGAAGACTTGGCGCAGCTCATATACGATCTGAAGCAGATCAACCCCACCGTCCGCGTCTGCGTGAAGCTGGTGGCCGCCACCGGCATAGGCACCATTGCGGCCGGCGTGGCGAAAGCGAAAGCGGACGTCATCCTCGTTTCCGGTCACGTCGGCGGCACCGGCGCAAGCCCGCAAAGTTCGATCAAGCATGCCGGCGTGCCGTGGGAAATGGGGCTCACGGAAGCCAACCAGATCCTCACGCTCAACAATCTCCGCCATCGCGTCACCTTGCGCACCGACGGCGGCATCCGCACCGGGCGCGACGTGGTGATGGCCGCCATGATGGGCGCCGAAGAATACGGCATCGGGACGGCTGCACTGATCGCGATGGGGTGCATCATGGTGCGGCAGTGTCATTCCAACACCTGCCCAGTGGGCGTGTGCACGCAGGACGAGCGGCTGCGGGAGAAATTCGGCGGCTCGCCGGAAAAGGTCGTCACGCTGTTCAGTTTCATCGCTGAGGAAGTGCGGGAGATTCTCGCCGCGCTCGGCTTTCGCAAGCTGGACGAAGTGATCGGCCGCACCGATCTTCTGGCGCAGATTAGCCGCGGCGCGGAGGAACTCGACGATCTGGATCTCAATCCGCTCTTGGTGCAAGCCGATCCCGGCAATTTCGCGCGCAGCTCGACGCGCGAAGGCCGCAACGAGGTGCCGGACACGCTGGACGCGCAGATCGAGAAAGATGCTGTGCCATTCCTGGAGCGCAGCGAGAAGATGCAACTCGCCTATAACGTGCGCAACACGATGCGCACGATCGGCGCGCGCATCTCCTCGCACATCGTGAAGAAATGGGGGATGGCTGGATTGCCACCGGGTCATCTCACCTTGCGCCTGCGCGGCACCTGTGGCCAATCGCTCGGCGCCTTCGCGGTTCAGGGCTTGCGCATTGAAGTGTACGGAGAAGCCAACGATTATGTCGGCAAGGGCCTATCCGGCGCGACCATCATCCTGCGCCCCACGGCCGCGTCGAAGATAGTGGCGCGCGACAACACTATCATCGGCAACACGGTGCTGTATGGGGCCACCGCCGGCAAATTGTTTGCGGCAGGGCAGGGCGGCGAACGCTTCGCCGTGCGCAACTCCGGCGCAACCGCTGTGGTCGAAGGGTGCGGCTCCAATGGCTGCGAGTACATGACCGGCGGGGCGGTGGCGATCCTGGGCGCGGTCGGCGACAATTTCGCGGCCGGCATGACCGGCGGCATGACGTTCGTCTACGACGCCGACAGGATGTTCGAACGCCACGTCAATCCGGACAGCGTGGTGTGGCAGCGCATCGCCACGCTGCACTGGCAAGGCGTGCTGCGCGCGCTGGTTGAAGAGCACGCCCGCGAAACGAACTCCGTGTTCGCGCTAGAGCTGCTGTCGCACTGGCCAGCGGAAGTGGGCAATTTCTGGCAGGTGGTGCCGAAGGAAATGCTTAAACGTCTGTCGCACCCGCTCATCTCCGCCCGGGCCGCCGCGGAGTAGGGCCGCTGATCGTGTGCCGACGTAAGTAGCACTTAGACGATCTTAAATTGCCGAAAGGTAATGCGGCTGCAGTGATCTGTTCATAAATCTGCGCTCCCCGTCCGTCACCAATTTCCGTCGCGATTTTGACCGCTATCGGCCAGATTGGTCCTCTGACATAATGCCGAGAGCCATCGTGCAGGGAAGCTTGCGTCTACGTCGCAATCCGCGGGGGATTCACGAATTGATCGGAAGAGCAAAAACGCCGACGCGCTGGCCTGCGCGGTGGTTCATCGCAATCGCAATAATCTGTGCTGCGGTGGCGCCGGTCTCTGCAGCGATCGCACCGCTTAAAACCGTCAACGTCGGCAAACTCCCTGGCCAGGTTGTCGTGAATCCGGCGGCCCACGCTGTCTTCGTCGTGAATCGGGGAAGCAACAGCGTGTCGGTTCTCGATACGGAGAGCCTGAAGCTCACAAAGACGATCGCCGTCGGCAGCGCACCGCTGGCGATCGCGGCGAACCCTCCCGCGAACATGATCTATGTCGCAAACTCCGGCGATGGAACGATCAGCGCCATTGTGGGAACTTCAAAGGCGGTTTCCTGGCCGGTCGGTGGCAAACCCATTGCGCTCGTCGTCGACCCTAGCCTGAAGCAACTCTACGTCGCCGACGCGACTCAGAATCAAATTGAGATTCTGAACACAAGCAACGGCACGCTGGTCGCCACCATTCCGACAAAGCTGACCCCAGTCGCGCTGGCGCTGAACGTCGCCAGCCATGATCTGTTCGTCGCATGCACGGGAAGAACGGGGACAATGGTCGTCATCGACGGCGTGCACGCACAAGTCATAACGACGGTGAAATCCCTGCCGGCGGATATCTCCTCCATTTCCGTCGATCCGATGACCAATGTCGCGGTGCTCGTCAGCCCAAGCGCCAACAAATACGTAGCGATCGATGCGGCGAACGGCTACGCGGTGACGACCGCTTCGGGCGACGGCGCAGCGGACCCTGACGCAACGGCCTACGATCCTGCCGACGGTGGCCTTTTCTTTTTCGGCGACAGCGGCGACGGAAACGTCTTCTTCTCTCTGGGAGATGGAGGCATACACCTTGGCAACGCCTACGCCATACCTGTTATAGGGACAGGCGCGCTCGCGCTAAATCCCAATGTGAACCTGATGGGGGTGGTTCTTCCAGCCAGCGTCGAAGTCGTCTACCTCAGCGCCCCGAACGATCCGAGCATCTATCATGAGCTGAGTACCGGCAAGAAGCCGGCGAATCTCGCATTCGACCCGCTCTCGAACCGGCTCTTCGTCAGCAATGCCGGCAGCAACACGGTGAGCACGTTCGACGTCAACCCCGAAACCGTAACCGCAGCAGCCGAGTGCAGCTGCGGCGGGAACAATATCGACTACAATTTCGAAGATACCAATCCTGCCACCGGCACCGCATACACGCTGCGCTTGGGGAATCTGTACGCCATCAATGAGGCGCAGGCCGGCGCAGGAACCAGCGGATCGAGCGATGGCGTGACGACAATCCCGCTCGGCAGCCCGTATTCCGGGGCGCTGGCCGTCAATTCGGCGACCAACAAGATTTATGTCGGCGACGGCGCGGGCCTGTTCTATTCGGTTAATGGCCACACGAATGCGGCAACGCCGATCGGGAGCGTTCCGGCGACCGCCGATATCCGGAGCCTCGCCGTCGATTCCGCGACCAATGAAATCGTCGCCTGGGATTACCATAGCAATATGATCGACGTCCTGGACAGCGCTACCGACGCACTGGTGCACTCGATCCCGCTCCCCACGGCATCGAGCACCGCCCTCGTCGCTGTCGATTCGGGGACGAGTCTGGCCTATGTCGCGAACAACGAGGTTACGGTTATCGATCCCGCAATGGGCGCGGTCGTCGCGACGATCCCGCTCGGAGACCTGATGTCGACGGCGCTTCAGATGGCGCTCAATCCCGCCGGAAACCGGCTCTACGTGTATTCCAATGACAACAAGGTGTATGTGATCGACACGGCTCACAATACTCAGGTCACCTCGATTTCTCCCGCTGGTGTGAGAGTCACCTCCGTTGGCGTCAATCCCCTGACCGGGACCTGGTATGTGGGTGGCCTCAACAACGGCGATAACACCACGCACGTGCTCGTCTACGACGGAGGCAGCAACGCCCTGAAAACGGACTTGTCCAGCGCAAACAATCCCGCCATCACCTGGCCGGTATCCATCTTCGCCAACCCGCTGACGGACACGGTTTATGCCGGTTCGGAGAGTGGAACCGGCACCACAGCAGGGGCTGCCATCGACGGGCGCACCAACGTCGTTGCTGCGCTTCCATCCAGCTCCTCGGAAAAGACGGCGCGTGTGTTGCAGGTCGATCTCGGCTCGGATGTGCTGGCGGGCGCGGGCTACAGCTACACCAATCTCTGGTTCCCCGGCCTCAGCTCGGGTTCCCCAGACCTGGTTCCCATTGCGGTCGCGATGAAGGGCATACCCGACAGCGGAACCATCGCCACCGGCCCCATTTTCCGCACGCACACCACGCAGCCGAACTTCACGATCACCGCCACCAGCAATTTCCCGCAGTCGGCATCTGCGCTCGTGCCAGCGCACGCATTTTACCAAGTGGATGGCTGGCAGGGTAAATGGATCGTCGCGATTTTGAAAACCAAAAGCGGCAGCAACAAGTCGCGCGCGACGATCGCGTTGTCGTCATTGTCGACCGGGCGACACATTCTTTATGCGTATGCGGTCACCGGCGATGTCGCGACAATCCAGAACAGCCGGGTCGGCGGCAATTCTCCCGTTATCAGTCCCATCGGCGCAACGGTTTTTACGATAGAGCGGTGAGTAGGGCCCCGCGGCAGCGGAATAGCTCGCGCTTAATCCTGGCAGCAGCCGTTGGCGTTGGCCGCCCCGCCGATGCAGGCGCAGCTGTTGCCGTACTCCTGCATAAGCCGATTGACATAATTATTGAGAGCATCGCGCAAGATCTGGTGCCGTGTCACGCCGCGCTTTACCGCGGCGAGTCCGAACCGCTCGAATTCCGCGTCGGACAACGATACTCGTACCTTATGAGGCCGTTCGGAATCCCGGTGCGCGCGAATTTTCGGGGCCTCGTGCGTGTCGGACGATGCCTCCGGGGTTGCGGAGATCAACCGAAATGCCGGTTCGTCCTCCTCACCCTGGACTATAACCTCCCGTTCCCAGGGCATTTGCCTGGGTACCACCGTCGTGGGCACTGCATGCCCTTTGCGCGCAAGCAGCGCAGTCGTGATGGGCGCAAATCTCGGCTCGCTCATTTCGCAGCACCGGTAAAAGCGATCGGCCGATCCGCCTGCCGGCGTCCAAACGGGTGCACACGCCGCTCACCTGCGCTGAACGGCTTCGCCGGGGATGGCTGCCTGCGCCTGTCGGATCCGGATCTGCGGTCTGCCTCTTGCTGCGCAGCTCGCAAATCCGCTGACGCTTCTTCGGCATCCGGCCCGGGTTGAAGCTCGGCGTCGACCTGCGCTGCGACGGGCGGGCATTTAACCGGTGAAACGGTCCAAACGTCCGGCTCCGGAGCGGACGGAGCGGCTGAAAGGGTATGCCCGGTAAGCTCCGGCATACGAGAGGGGGCGCGGTGCACAGCCTCATGAGGAGTCCGAGCCAGCCGATCCCGAACGTAACTCCACAGGTCGCATACTTCCTTTGCGGAGGGCGACTGCGGCATGACTTCGCCGACGGTCCGGCCGTCCACCATGCTGGCTGCGAAGTCCACCCGCTGGTGAATCATCACGGGCGCGACCGTGCCATGCTGCGACAGCGCCACTGCCGTCTCGGCGGTAATTCGGGCGCGCGCTGTCGCCGCGTTCACCACGAACACGACGGGCTTGCCATGATGCTCCGCGATTTCCACGGTCGCTCCGACCGCCCGCAGATCGTGCGGGCTTGGCCGCGTCGGAACCAGCACCAGATCGGCATATCCGATCACGCGTGAAATGGAATCCGTGATCGCTGGCGGCGTATCGACCACAACAAGTTGAATCCCGGCCTCCTCCAATTCTTCGAGGGCGGAGCCAAGTTCGGACAGTGCCGCTTTGACGAAATGGGGCCGGGCCGCCTCCCGGGCGTTCCACCATTCGGAAAGACTGCCTTGCGAATCCGTGTCGATCAGCGCCACGGGCCCAGCCCCGGTCCGTTCCGCCTCGACCGCCAGATGCCCGGAAAGCGTCGTCTTCCCGGAACCTCCCTTCTGGGATGCAAACGCAAGGACGTGCATCGCGCACCTTTCCACGCTGTCCGGGGACACGTCTCGGCCAGCCAAGCAATCGGACGGCGAGATTGTGCCCGGCCCGCCTTTCGCTGCGATGAAGCCGCAAGCCTGTAATTGCGCTTATTTCGGCACAAATTCTCTTCTATTCTGAAGGACATTGATAACCTTAATGCGGTTGAAGAGGCGCCATTCGCCCATGCCAGGCAGCCAGGATTTCGCGTCCGATCCCCGCAATGAAAACGTTCTGATCTATCTCGACGGCGCGCTGGTTCCTCGCGCTGAAGCCAGGGTTTCCATTTTCGATGCCGGTTTCGTGCTGGGCGACGGCATCTGGGAAGGCATCCGGCTGCACAAAAATGCGCTGCTGTTCGAAGAGGCACATCTCGATCGGCTGTACGAAGGGGCCCGCGCGATCCAGCTTCCCCTTACAAGCCGCGACGAGTTGAAAGCGGCGCTGCGCGAGACGGTCGCCGCAAACGGCATGGAAACCGGCGTGCACATCCGGCTGATGATCACCCGAGGAGTGAAGAGGGCGCCGAACCAGGACCCGCGCAATGCGCTCGGTCAGCCAACGGTTGTGATCGTGGCGGAGTACAAGGAGCCAAATCCTGAAATCGTCGCCAAGGGGTTGGCGGTTGCAACGTCGGCAATTCGCTGCACGCCCGCCAACATGTTTGACATGCGGCTGAACTCGCACAGCCGGCTGAACCTGATTCGCGCGCTGCTCGATGTTATCCCGATGGGTGCGGACGAGGCCCTGATGCTGGATCCGCACGGCTTCGCCTCCAGTTGCAATGCCACGAACTTCTTCTTCGTGCGCGATGGCGAGGCGTGCACGTCGACGGGCGAGTACTGCTTCAACGGAATCACGCGAGCGAACGTCATCGCGCTGTGCCACGCCAACAACATTCGCGTCCGCCTTGCCGATTTCACGCTCGATGACGTGCACGCTGCCGAAGAGGCCTTTGTGACCGGTACCTTCGGCGGGGTCACGCCCGTGCGCCAGATCGACGGCCATCCCTTGCGGGTTCCAGGCGAAATGACCGTGCGTTTGCGCGAGCTGTACGCGCAGCTGAAGGATGACCATGCGCGCCAGAGCGGCGGCGCATGACGGATCCGGTCCGCATCGCCATGTGGTCCGGTCCGCGAAACATTTCCACCGCGATGATGCGCAGCTTCGAAAACCGCCCCGATACCGCGGTGATCGATGAGCCGTTCTATGCCGCCTATCTTGCCGCCACCGGCATCGATCATCCGCTACGGGAGGAATCGCTCGCCTCGCAGCCGACCGACTGGCGCGAGGCGGTAAGGATGGTTCTCGGCCCGGTTCCGGAGAGCCGCGCCATTTTTTACCAAAAACACATGACGCATCACATGCTGCCGGCATTCGGGCACGACTGGATTGTGCAGTGCCGCAACGCCTTTCTGATCCGTGCACCGGAGGACGTCCTTGCGTCCTATGTGGAAAAGCGAAGCGACGTTGCGCTCGAAGATATCGGCTTCGTGCAGCAACGGGAAATCTTCGAGCGGGAAGCAGACCGGCTCGGTCGCGCGCCGCCGGTGATCGACGCGGCCGATGTGCTGCGCGATCCGCGCGGGACGTTATCGGCGCTCTGCCGCGCGCTCGATATTCCGTTTACGGAGCGCATGCTTTCCTGGCCGCCGGGCCGCCGCACAACCGACGGCGCGTGGGCGCCGGCGTGGTACGACGCCGTGGAGCGCTCCACCGGATTTGCGCCGCCGCGATCCCCGGTTTCCTTCGACCGCCTGCGCGACGATCTCAAACCGTTCGCCGCCGCCGCCCGCCCACACTACGAACGGTTGGCGGCATTGCGGCTGCAAACGGGATGAGCGACGCGCCTACTCCGCCGCCACGGCCTGGGCGCGGTCGATGACGCGTTGGATTTCGCGCTGGCGGGCATCGAATTGCCGGGCGATATGCTCGTCCTCGTCCTGCAGCGCCTGCACGTCGGCTTTGGCGTATTCGATCACGCCCATCTCTTCATAGCCTTTGCGGATGTAATCGCCCCACAGCCCGATGTCCTTCACGATCGGCACGATGCGGGTGAACAGCGAATTGCGAAACTTCTCCATGAAACCGGATTCGTACATGGCCTGGGCGCATTCCTCGATCGGCAAACCGAGATTTTGCCACAGCTCCACCGCATCGAAACGGTCGCGCATCAGGTAGCTGGCCTCGAGCAGGAATTCCTCGCGTTCATCCCGCTCCTTTTGCGTGAGCTGCGGATAATAATCGCGCAGCGCCAGCCGCCCGAAGGCCACGTGGCGCGACTCGTCTTGCATCACGTAGGCGTTCACCTGCGCGGCGAGAGGGTTTTGCGCGTGATCGCGGATTTGTCCAAAGGCGGCGAGCGCCAAACCTTCGATCACCACCTGCATGCCGAGATAGGTCATGTCCCA
>DIZC01000082.1:0-16634 GCA_002429315.1 Alphaproteobacteria bacterium UBA6038 | reverse complement strand
GTGACGATCTTGGCGGCGCAGATCAGCGCGCCTTGTTCACCCTGCATGAATTGCGACAGCTGCCAGGCCTGGAAATGGCGGCGCACAGTCGCCTTCTCGCCGTCGTCCATCTTGCCGTAGCAGGGCGCCATGTGAATGGGCAGGGACTCTTCCGGCATGCCGTTGGGATTGTCGTCGAAGAGTTCCTGGCTCCAGTCGATGCGCGTGGCCGCGTCCCATTGCATCTCCTTGCCTTTGGCATACAGCCCCATCATGCCCGCGCGGCCGTCGTCGTAATCCCAGTTGAAAACGGCCTCGAAATCCTGCGGCACCGACCAGCTCGAGCCTTCGGTCGCCAGTGCGTAAAAATCCTTGAATGCCATGAGAGCCTCCCAGCCGATGTCTATCGGACGGACCATAGCAAAGAATCCGGCCGGTGGGAGAGGGCGTGGAACATTGTTGCGGAGGCCGCGTTCTTAGGTGGGAATTTTCCGCAGAGGGTCACATGCTCCGTTGGGCCGTCGTTTTCCTGATTTTGGGATTGGTTGCGGGGGTACTCGGCTTCACCGCCATTGCCGGCGCATCCATCGCAATCGCCAAGTTCCTGTTCTTCCTGTTCATCGCGATTTTCCTTGTGCTTCTGATCCTTGGCTTCACGGCGGCGAGGCGCATCACCGGGCGCTGACAACTCACCGTCACCAATTCGCACTGAGGCAAAAGTCCGCCGCCTTCAGTGGCGGGGCTTGCGGAACTTGAAGATGAACTGGTCAGTCTTGCCCCGGATCGATGCATCGAACACGTTCTTGTCGTGGGGGTCGGCGGGGTTCTTCAGCGCGTCGTCCGCGCCGACGAACTCGAATCCAGCCGCCGTCACCTCTTTCTTCACGGCGGCCGGATCGATGCGGTGCAGGGTTTCGGTATCGCGCAAGCCCGAGCCGGCCGCAGCGGCGTGATCGAGCACCACGTATGTGCCGCCGGGCTTCAGCGCGTTGTAGATCGCCTTGTTGACGACCGCGAGATCCGCCGGCCCGAAGAACGAGTCGTGCATGTCGTGATAGTTCTGCGAGGTCCACACCACGTCCACCGGCTCGGGAGTGGCGAATTTCATTACCGGCGCGTGAATCAGGGAGACGTTCGGATAATTCGTCCTGTCGCTGGTGATCGCCGCAATCGACGGTTCCTTGCCTTTCAACATGCCGTCCAGTTCTGACGGGAAGTAAGCATAGACGTGGCCGTTTGGACCGACCGCCTTGGCAAAGATCCGGGTGAAGTAGCCTTTGCCCGGAATGAGGTCGACGACCTTATCGCCCGACTTGATGCCGGCAAACGCGATCATCTCGCCCGGTTTGCGATCGGCGTCGCGCGCGATGTCCTCCGCCGGACGCCCCTTGTCGGCGGTCGTTGCCGCTGCATTCGGTGGAAGCGGGCTCGCAGTGGCTGCACCGATCGAAAAGACGGCAAACGCCGCCGCCATGATCCACTCGTACTTCATGAAGGCCTCCCCTTTGCAATCAGCCTAGCATTGCATCCAGCGGTGTAAAATCCTGTAGAGTGGCCGCAAGGGATGCGGGAGGCACAAATTTCTACGGGAGCCTTCGTCAGGGCGGCGGCGCTCGGTGCGGCCGCGACAGTGATCTGCGTGTCCGCGCTGGCCGCCGAACCGGTCGAGCAGGTGGTCGTGACGAGCGCGAAACTCCCCGAAGCGGTTGGCGGTTCGGCGTTCTCGACCGTGACGCTCGACGCACAGCAGCTTTCGACGTCGGACCGGCTGGACGACGCGCTTGAGCAGGTGCCTGGATTGTCGCTCTTCCGCCGCACCGTCAGCGTCAGCGCCAATGCGACCACCCAAGGCGTCTCACTCCGCGACATCGCGCCTTCGGGCGCCGGCCGTGCGCTGGTGCTGCTCGATGGTATTCCAATGAACGATCCCTTTGGCGGCTGGGTGATCTGGACCGCGCTGCCCTACGAAGACATTGGCGGGGCGGAGATCGTGCGCGGCGCCGGTGCCGGCCCTTACGGTGCCGGCGCGCTCACCGGCACCATTCTGCTCACCGAGCGCCGTTCGTCGGACGGCGTTGCCGACGCGGAAGGGGGCTCTCTCGATTCCGT
The DNA here is from genome assembly GCA_002429315.1 of Alphaproteobacteria bacterium UBA6038. Lineage (GTDB taxonomy): Bacteria > Pseudomonadota > Alphaproteobacteria > Micropepsales > Micropepsaceae > Rhizomicrobium. The sequence continues at coordinate 14,546 of DIZC01000082.1, read as the reverse complement.
GCGTGCCGGGGCGTCAGGCGGCGAAAGCATCGATGATGTCGATCTCTTCGCCAACGTCTCGGGCGAGCGGACCAATGGATGGATTCCGGTGCGGCCACCCGATCGCGGAGCGGCGGACAATCACGTGTGGTTCGACGGGGGCTCGGCTTCGCTGCGTGCGCAAACGGAAGTCGGCAACGTCTTCGCGTCGGCTCGGCTCAGTTATTACGATGAAGGGCGCGGCGCTGGCGTCGACGGTGCGACATCCTCCGCGCGTGGATTGATCGGCAGCCTCACCTTCGCAGAGAATCCTGGCTCATCCGGGGTTGGCTGGCGCGTGCAGGGTTGGGCGGTGCGGAGCGAATTTTCTAACGCCTCGGTATCGGTGGCGCCGGGCCGTGTCGGCACCACGCCCGCAAACGATCAATATGCAACGCCGGCGCTGGGTCTCGGCGCCAATGCCGCGCTGCTGGGTCAGATCGGCGCGTTTCGCTGGGAGGCGGGCGCGGATGTCCGCGACGACAGTGGCGAGTCGCGCGAACTGTTTCACTTTGATGGCGCCGAGTTCCTGATGAACCGGCGCTCAGGCGGCCGCTCGATCGTCGGCGGGATTTATGGCGAGGTCTCTATCGACACCAGCCAGTGGCTGCTGACGCTTGGGCTGCGCGGTGATTACTGGACAACGTCCCAGGGGCATCTGGTCGAAACGCTGCGCGCAACTGGCGCGGTAACCAGCCAACTGGACTACCAAGGCCGCGACGGCGTCGTGCCGACGGCGCGCGCCGGCGTCCGGAGGAATTTCGACGATGGCGAATATGTCCGCATCGCCGGTTACGTCGGCTTCCGGGTGCCCACCTTGAATGAACTCTACCGGCCGTTCCGCGTAGGCAATGACGTGACGCAGGCCAACGCTGATCTTCGGCCGGAGAAGCTTTACGGCGCGGAAGCCGGCTGGGGCGGGACCTGGGAGTTTCTGCGCTGGGATACGACGCTGTTCTGGAACCAGCTGCACAATGCCATCGCCAACGTGACGATCGGGCAGGTCCTCTGCGGGCCCGTGCTCTGCGGGGCGCTGCGCCAGCGGCAGAACGCGGGCGATATCGACGCGCTCGGGCTGGAAGGACAAGTGACGGAGACCGTCAGCGAAAGTCTGGATGTGTGGACTGGGCTTTCGCTGACCGATGCAAAGTTCGTTTCGGGCCAGCTGGATGGCTTGCGCCCGGCCCAGGCGCCGCGCGCCACCGTCACCGGCGGTGCGGCGTGGCAGCCGCTGACGCGGATGTCGCTTCAGGCACAGCTGCATTGGGAGAGCCTACGGTACGAAGACGATCGCAACACCTTGCGCCTCGGCTCCGCCTTCGTGCTCGATGCGCGGGCGACATACAATCTCACCGACGTCCTTGCCGCGTACGTCGCGATTGACAACCTTACGGACGCCAAAGTCGCAACCGCTGCCACCACGGATCCACTGCTAGGCGCGATAATTTCTTACGGCCAGCCGCGAATGATCTGGCTCGGCCTCAAATATTCCGAGTGAGAGCGGACCGGCGGCCCAACCCGCCTATCCATCGACCGGGAGCAATATTGCGGCCGCGATGGCAAGTGATTACGTGCGTGGCGGATCGCGTAGGGGCCCATGCTCAATTTTCTGCTTGCCGCGATTCAATGGCTTCCCACCGGTTTCGACTGGCTGATCGCGCCGGCCGCGCTGGTGCTGCTCGCGCTCGCTCTGAGCGGCAAGACTCGGCCGATTGCGGCCATGGGCTTTCTGATCGCGGCGGCGATTTCCGCGGCGCTGCTGTCGCTGCTGCTGGCGGCCAGCATTTTTCACCTGCTCGGCTATGGCCGGGCCTTGGCGGACTTGCTGCTGAATTTTGGCCCGGCAGTGACCCGCGATTATCTCGCAGCGCTGCTTCGCGAAAACGGGCCGAGACTGCTTGCGCTGGTGCCCATGATCGTCACCGCTGCGCTCGCCAGCATTGCGGCGATCTATTTGCGGCGAGGCGAGCGTTCGGCCTGATGCAGCCGGGGCGGAGCGTGCGTCCGCCGGCTGCATGGCTCGGAAAATACCGCCGCTCACCAATCGGTGATCGGCCGTTTTGCTCTTGAAGCGCAGGCCCTTCCGTGCTGGAAGTCGCCACGATATTCGACGCGCATCGTTCCCGCCATCGACGCTCTCACAGGAGTTTTCATGCCTTCGATCCGCACCCTTTTGCTCGGCGCCACCGCAGCCGCCGCCCTCGCTGTTTGCGCCAGCGCGGCACCGGCGCCCCAAGACAATCCGTTTGCCGCCCCCAGCACCTTGCCGTTTCACGCGCCGCCCTTCGACAAGATCAAGGACGGCGACTATCAGCCCGCCTTCGAGCAGGGCATGAAGCAGCAGCTGGCTGAGATTCAGCAGATCGCCGACAGCCCGGCCGCACCGACCTTTGAGAACACCATCGTCGCGATGGAGAAGTCGGGCCGCATGCTGGACCGGGTATCGGAAACCTTCTTCAACGTGGTGCAGGCCAACACCAACCCGACACTCGACAAGGTGCAGACGGCCGAGGCGCCGAAGCTCGCCGCGCACCAGGATGCGATCTATCTCAACGCGAAATTGTTTGCGCGGGTCAAGGCGGTCTACGAACAGCGCGACGAGCTGCATCTCGATCCGGAGTCGCAGCAGCTTCTGAAGATCTACTACATGCAGTTCGTGCATGCCGGCGCCAATCTGTCGGACACGGACAAGGCGCGGCTGCGCGAAATCAACAAGCAAGACGCCACCTTGGAGACCGCGTTTCAGCAGAAGCTGGTGGCCGCCACCAAGGCGGGCGCGCTGGTCCTGGACAACAAATCCGACCTGGCGGGGCTCAGCGAGCAGGAGATTGCCGCGGCCGCCGACGCCGCCAAGGCGCGAGGCATGGCGGCCAAGTTCGTGATCCCGCTGCAGAACACGACTCAGCAGCCCTTACTGGTTTCGCTGACCAACCGCGACGTGCGCCAAAAGCTGTTCGACAAATCGTGGACGCGCACGGAAAAGGGCGACGCCAACGACACACGCGACATCATTGCCAAACTCGCCCAATTGCGGGCGGAAAAGGCGAAGCTGCTCGGGTATCCGAACTATGCGGCCTACGTGCTGTACGACCAGATGGCGAAGACGCCAGAAGCGGTGCAGAAGTTTCTGGGGCAACTCGTCGGCCCGACAGCGCGCAAAGCGGCCGACGAGGCGAAGCAGATTCAGGCGGCGATCGACCAGAGCGGCAAGCACTTCGATCTGAAGCCTTGGGATTGGGAGATGTACTCCGAGAAGGTTCGCAAGGCGAAATACGATCTGGATCAGAGCCAGCTGAAGCCGTATTTCGAGCTGAACAAGGTGCTCCACGACGGCGTGTTCTACGCCGCGAACAAGCTCTACGGCATCACGTTCAAGGAGCGGCACGATCTTCCGGTCTATCAGCCGGATGTGCGCGTGTTCGACGTGATCGACAAGGACGGCTCGCAGCTCGGCTTGATGTATTTCGACTATTTCAAGCGCGACAACAAATCCGGCGGCGCCTGGATGAGCAACTTCGTGCAGCAATCGAAGCTGCTCGGCACGAAGCCTGTGATCTACAACGTCGCGAACTTCACCAAGCCGGCGCCCGGCCAGCCGGCGCTCCTCACCTTCGACGACGTCACCACCATGTTCCACGAATTCGGCCATGCGCTGCACGGCTTCTTCGCGAACACCAAATATGCCTCGCTCTCCGGGACCAGCACGGCGCGCGACTGGGTGGAATTTCCCTCGCAATTCAACGAGCATTGGGCGCTGTATCCGGACGTGCTCAAGCACTATGCGGTCAACTACAAGACGCATGAGCCCATCCCCCAGGCGCTGGTCGACAAGATCAAGAAATCCCAGACCTGGAACCAGGGTTATGAACTGGGCGAGTTGCTGGCGGCTTCCGAGCTCGACATGCAGTGGCACGAACTCGCCGCCGATGCGCCCAGGCAGGACGTGGACAAATTCGAAACCCAGGCGCTGGAGAACACGCACACCAATTTCCCCAATGTGCCGACGCGCTATCGCTCAAGCTATTTCCTGCACATCTGGGCAAACGGCTACGCGGCCGGCTACTACGCCTATCAATGGACGGTGATGCTGGATGACGACGCCTTTGCCTGGTTCAAGGAGCACGGCGGGCTGACGCGCGCCAATGGCCAGCGCTTCCGCGACATGATCCTGTCCAAGGGTCATACCGAGGATTACGACCCCATGTTCCGCGGCTTCTACGGCAAGGATCCGGATATCGGCCCCATGCTGGAGCACCGCGGTCTCGTTCCTGCCAAGCCGGGGTCGCTGGGCTAGCGGCGCGGCCCGCTACGGCCGCTGACCGCATTGCGCGTGATCCGCCTCTGCGCGGCGGTCGTAAAGCACGCTATGATGGCGCACAGGCCGCTTGCCGCCGCTCAACCGCTCGGCCTCTCCTGGCTGAGAGGCGGCGAGGCGGGCCGGCGCCGTCGGATACAGGTGCGGGTGGTCGTGCCAGGGCAGGATGCCGCAAGTCTGAACGCGCTGCTAATGGCGGTGGGCGCCGCGCGTGATCGCGCCGCATTCGAGGCGCTGTTCCGGCACTTCGCGCCGCGGATCAAGGCTTACTTGCTGCGGCTCGGCGCCGGCGCGGCCATCGCGGAAGATCTGGCACAGGAGGCGATGCTGTCCGTGTGGCGGAAGGCACAGCTGTTCGATCCCGCCAAGGCGTCTGCCGCGACCTGGGTCTTCACTATCGCGCGCAATCTGCGCATCGATGCGCTGCGGCGCGAGCGGCGCCCCGAATTCGATCCCAACGATCCAGCCTTCGTGCCGGAGAACGAGCCGCAAGCCGACGCCGGGCTGATCCGCGGCGATGAGGAAGCGCGGCTGCGCGAGGCCATCGGCAAATTGTCGCCCGAGCAGGCCAAGGTGGTGGAGCTGTCGTTCTTCGCCGACAAGCCGCACAGCCTGATTGCCAAAGAATTGGGCCTGCCGCTCGGCACGGTGAAGTCGCGGCTCAGGCTCGCCATGAGCCATATTCGGGGAGCGGTGGCGACATGATCGCGCATCACCCCGGCGAGGAGCTGCTGATCGCTTATGCCGCCGGCGCCAGCGACGAAGCGGTGTCGCTGATCGTGGCAACCCATATTGCGCTCTGTCCCGATTGCCGCCGCGAAGTGCGCCATGCGGAGAACGCCGGCGGCGCGCTGCTCGAAGATATGGAACCTGCGCCGCTGCCCGAGACCGCGGTTGCCGCCGCGATGTCGCGGTTGAATGGCGCGGAGGCAACTCCCGCGCGCCGGGCTGGTGCGCGCAACGGCTTCAGGGCGCCGGAGCCCTTGCGTTCCTATCTGGGCGGCGATCTCGATTCGTTGCGCTGGATTCCGGTGGCGAAAGGGATTTCCTATAGGCCGATCCTGAAGCGTGGCCGCAGCAACGCGCAACTTGTGCGCAGCACGCCGGGGCATGGCATCAGCCTTCACACCCACAAAGGCGAAGAACATTCGCTAGTGCTGACCGGCGGCTACAGCGATCCCACCGGGCATTATTTGCGCGGCGACGTGCAGACCGCCACGCCCGACATCGTGCACCATCCGGTCGCCGACGAAGGCGAGGATTGCATCATTCTCGCCGTCGCCGACGCGCCGCTCGCCTTCCGCAACCCCTTTGTCGGCCTGCTCGCCAAGCTGATGGGATACTGATCCCGCGTTATGGATTGCCCGCACAAGCGGGCAAACATGACGGCTTTCAGGCGTTGTGCATCTTACTCTAAGGTCACCACAGAAAACTCCGGAGCTCAGCCATGGAAGTTACCAATCTTGGTTCGACCGGCCTCAAGGTCTCGCGCATCTGCCTCGGCTGCATGACCTATGGCTCGCCCAAATGGCGCGGTTGGGTGCTGGGCGAGGAAGAGGCGCAGCCTTTCTTCCGCCGCGCGGTGGAAGCCGGAATCAATTTCTTCGATACGGCGGACGTCTATTCCATGGGCGCGAGCGAGGAAGTCACCGGCCGTGCACTGAAGGAATTCGCCGGTCCGCGCGACAGCTACGTGGTCGCCACCAAGGTCTTCATGCCGATGGGACCCTCACCGCTACAGGGCGGGCTCTCGCGCAAGCACATTCTGCATGCCATCGATGCAAGCCTGAAGCGGCTCGGGATGGATTATGTCGATCTCTATCAGATCCACCGCTTCGATCCGACGGTGCCGATCGAGGAGACCATTGAAGCGCTGCATGACGTGGTGAAGGCCGGCAAGGCGCTCTACGTCGGCGCGTCGTCTATGTATGCGTGGCAGTTCGCGAAGTATCTCTACCGCGCGGACGCGATGCGCATGACGCGCTTTGTCTCTATGCAGAACCACTACAATCTCGTCTATCGCGAAGAAGAGCGGGAGATGATGCCGCTCTGCCGTGAAGAAGGGATTGCGGTGATCCCGTGGAGTCCGCTGGCGCGCGGCTTTCTGGCCGGCAACCGCCGCCGTCAGGACAAGGGCGAAACGGCGCGCGCGCAATCAGACGAGTTCGCCCACACGATGTACTACCAGGACGCCGATTTCGCGCTGGTGGATCGGGTGAGCGAAATCGCACAGAAGCGGAGCGTTCCCAATGCGCAAGTTGCGCTTGCGTGGCTCCTGCAGCGCAAGGGCGTCACCGCGCCCATCGTCGGCGCTTCCAAGCTCCACCATCTCGAGGATGCCATTGCTGCCACGTCGCTCAAGCTGGAGGACGCGGAGATGAAGGCGCTCTCAGAGCCCTATGTCCCGCACCGAGTCCTCGGGCACCGCTGATTCTCGTTGGAACAGGCTATCAGCTTGGCCGTGCCGCCCAGCAGAACCGCGCTCTTTGTGTTCTTCAGTCTGGGCTTGCGAGAACCGGTATTACATACCGGCAATCTTTGGGAGCAGCTGCGTTGCAGGGGAAGTCATGGCGTTTCTGTCTGCTGTTGATCAAGCCGTCGTACTGCGATGACGAGAGTTATGTCATTCGCTGTTATCGCTCCGCGATCCCGTCAAATTGCTGAGTGTGCTGTTTGGGCTGGCATCCGCTTGCGAGAACACCAGATACTCGGCTCGGATCCCGAAATCGAAATCCATGCGCTGGACGAGACGAACACTCGGAATACACCGACCTCGCCATGACGCCAGTGACGGATGAAGAGGAGACTCAGGAGACGTTCCAGTCGGACGCGGCGCAGGCCTATCTAAGCCAGGAGCACCGGCTCGACAAACTTCGCCACGGTCAGGCGGCCGCATAAACACCACGCGGGTTGCAAAGCAAACGAGAGGCCGGTCCAGCCCCTTGTTGTTATCGCTCGTTGTGCGGACCGTCTAGCTACTCTACCGAACGAAACCACGCGGTGTTCTCGCGCGGTCTGCTAGAGTTTATGAGGCAAGCCAAATCCGGAGGCAAAAACCCTAGATGAAATTGCTCGTGGTCAGACTCAGGTTGACGGCGTTCTGCAGATCGATGACGAGGTCTTGCCCAGCCTGATATCCCGCCACCCCGTTCACATCGACGACGAGGATGGTGTGGCCGGCAAACGCTCCGGCGGTCGGGGTGAACAGCACGGCGTGATCGGCCGCAAGCTGGCCGGCGCCGATCGCCGCCGCGAGATTGGCATCGAAATGGGCGCTCCCCAGCGTGCCGCTTGCAACTGTCGCATCGACGCCGGTGACTGCCACCGACACGTCGAAGAAGTCCGCCGACGCATCGAATCCCTTGACGATATCGTGGGTCGTGCTGGTGGAGTCGGACACGTTATTATAAACGAACGTATCGGGGCCGCTGCCGCCCGTCAGGATGTCCTGTTCGCCGCCGCCGGTGATGGTGTTCGTTCCGTCTCCCGCTAGAATAACATCCTTGCCGGCGCCGCCGGTCAATGTATCGTCGCCGGCGCCGCCCAAGATCGTGAAGCTCCCATCGCTCTCCGCCGAGCCGTCGAAATTGAAGTGATCGCCGGCACCCAACGCGGACCCGTTGATCGTCAGACTCTGACCCGCCCCGACGTTTCCGTCGTTCAGCGTGAGCGCATAGCTGTGTCCCGCGCTGAGGATGATCTTCTCCACATTCGTCAAGGTGGTGGCGTTGAAGGTGACCCCGCCGGAGTAGTCGCCGTTGAGCGACAGCAGGTCGACCCCCGTTCCGCCGTCCACCTGGTCGGCTGCGGTGAACGCAGCGCGGAAGTAGAACGCATCATTGCCGCCGCCGCCGTGGGCCGTGTCGTTGCCACCAGCTGTGAGGCGGAAGACATCTGCGCCGGCTCCCCCGGTTAAAACGTCGTTGCCGGCCCCCGCCCTGATATCGAAATTTCCGTCTGTTTCAGCCGAGCCATCGAAGGTGAGCTGATCGCTGACGCCGAGACCAAGCGCTCCTATCGCAAGCGTTTTGCCAGCGGCTACCGTGGCGTCGTCGGTCGTCAGATTGTAGCTATGCCCCGCGGCCAGCGTGATCGCTTCGACATTCACGAGCGTCCCGGCGTTGAACACGACGCCTGCTGAATAGTCGCCGTTGAGCGACAGCCGGTCGTTTCCGCCCCCGCCGTCCACCTGATCGGCCGCGGTGAACGTGCCGTCGAAATTGAAGACGTCGTTCCCCGTGTCGCCATGGACCGTATCGTTGCCCCCTGCCTGCATCTGGAACGTATCGGTGCCGATGCCGCCGGAGAAGGTGTCGTCTCCGGCGGTCCCGATCAGGGTGTCGTTCGAATCCACGCCGTTGATCGTCACCGTGACCGTCACGGTCTGTCCGGTGTCGATGGTGTAGGTGAAGGTGTCGGTGGCCGTGCTCTTGGCGCCCGATGCGGACGCGGGCAGATAGTCGAAGGCGTGATTGGGATCGTAGGTGTAGGTGCCGTCCGCGTTGAGCGTGAGCAGCGCACCCGAGGCAAGCGTAATCTGCGTTCCGACATCGGCGGTCGAACCGTTCACCGCCGTAACCGTAATTCCCGTGTTGTCGTTGGTGTCCGGATCGACGTCATTGCCGAGCACACCCGCCGCCACGGTGCCTGCGACGGCGGCCGCGTTTTCGGCGGTGCTGAAGGCATCCGCATGCGCAACTGCCGGGCGGTCGATGGTGAAGCTCACCGTCTCAGCGGTGGTGCCGCCCTGGCCGTCGCTGACGGTGAACGTGAACGTGTCCACCGGGTGCGAGCCCGTGGGCGCCCCGTTGATCGTGCCGGGCCTGTCGGCGACGTAGCTGTAGCTGCCGTCGGCGTTCAGGGTCAGGTGGCCATAAGCGCCTGTGACGGAGTGCCCCACTTTTCCTGGCAAACCGTTCACGGCCACGACCGTCAGCGAATCGCCGTCGCGGTCGCTGTCGTTGGTGAGCACACCGTTTATGGCATTCGCCGAAACCGTGGCGCCTTCCGCGACTCCGGCGGAATCGGCGACGGTCGTCGGGGCACGGTCCAGCGTGATGACCAGATTGGTGGTCGTGGTGCCGCCCTGGCCGTCATCTGCGGTATAGGAGAAGGTGTCGGTCAAGTGCGAGCCGTTGGGACCGCTGTCGATCGCCGAAGTGTTGTCGGCCAAGTAGCTGTAGCTGCCGTCGGCATTGAGCGTCAGGTGCCCATAGGTGCCGGCAATCGAAGTGCCGACATTGCCGGCGGATCCCGCCACGGCCGAGACGACCAGGCTGTCGCCGTCCCGGTCGCTGTCGTTGGTGAGCACGTTGCCGGTGGCGGCCGAACCGGACTCCAACGCCGCGGCCGCATCCGCCACCACCGTGGGCGCGCGATCCAGCGTGACGACGATCTGACTCGATGTCGTGCCGCCATGGCCGTCGCTGGCGGTGTAGGCGAAGGTGTCGGTCAAATGCGAGCCGATGGGCGCGCCGTCGATCGCCGCGATGTTGTCGGCATTGTAGGTATAGCTGCCGTCGGCGTTGATGGTGATGTGGCCGTAAGTGCCGGCGACCGAATGGCCGACATTGCCGCCCACGCCGGCAACCGCCGAGACGGCCAGCGTGTCGGCGTCGGGGTCGCTGTCGTTGGTGAGCACGTTACCGGTAGCGGTCGTGCCCGACTCCACTGCATCGGACGTAGAGGCATCGGCGGCCACTGTCGGCGGACGATCCAGCGTGACGGTGATGGTGGTGGTCGTGGTCCCGCCATGCCCGTCGCTGGCCGTGTACGAGAAGGAGTCGGTTAGGTGCGAGCCGGTGGCCGCCGCGTCGATGGCGACGGTGTTGTCGGCATTGTAGGTGTAGCTGCCGTTGGCACCGATCGTGATGTGGCCGTAGGTGCCAGCGATGGAAATGCCGACATTGGCGCCGCTGCCATTCACGGCGGAGACCGTCAGGCTGTCGCCATCCTTGTCGCTGTCATTGGTCAGCACGTTGCCGGTGCCGGAGAAGGCTTCGACGGCCGCGCCGCTGTCGGTGGCAACCGTTGGCGGGCGGTCGATGGTGAAAGTGACGGTGGTGGTGGTGACGCCGCCCAAGCCGTCGCTCACCGTGTACGTGAAGGTGTCAACCGGATGCGAGCCGTTGGGCGCGTTGTTGATGTTCGTTGTGAGGTCGGCAACATAGCTGAAGCTGCCGTCGGCGTTGAGCGTCAGGTGGCCGTAGGTTCCAGTGACCGAATTGCCGACATTGCCGGCCGCGCCGTTGACCGCGGTCACGGTCATGGAATCGTTATCCTTGTCGTTGTCGTTGCCGAGGACACCGGTGCCGAGGATGCCGCTGGTGCCGCTGGCGCTCGCCGATTCGACGACGGGGTAGTTGTCCGAAGTGAGCGTAGGCGGACGGTCGATGACGACGGTGGTGGTCTGCTCGTTCGAGTCGGCTGTCGACGGATGGACGATGGTGATGCCGTCGCTGATGGTCCAGTTGATGGTGCGGGTGGGATGGCTGCCGGTGGAATTGTCGGTGCCGTTATCCTGGAAGCTGATCTCGTCCAGCAGCGTCTGATAGGTGCTGAAGGACGCCTCGCCGCTCAGCGTCAGCACATGCGTGGAGGAGTTCCAGCTCACGGTGACTCCCAGGACCGAGCCGCTCTGCTGGCCGTTGCAGAACAGATTGTCGCCGGATTGCGCGTTGGTGACCGTGATGGTGGCACCGCGCATGTCGAAATTGTCGATATCGCTGAGGGACGGCGCACCGGTCAGCAGGGTGATTGCGCTGCCGCCCTGCACGGCTTCCGTGGAGGTTCCGGTGACGCTGGCGAGCGTCGGCAGATTATCAAAGGCCAGCTGGTCGGCGAAGCCGCCGTCGCCGCTGGTGCCGCCACCGGTATCGAAGGCGGCAAAGTTAGCTGCCGAGCTAAAGCTGTGGCCGTCCGCGCTCAAGGTGAACTGAACGATCTCGCCGGTCTGCTTGTCGGAGTAGTAGAGTTTCTGGCCCTTGACATCGATGGTCAGCGCATTGCCGAAAAACACCGGAAAGTCCACAGCAACGCCTCCCGGAATCGTCATTTTGGTGGCGGTGCCGCCGGTGATCGGCATCCACCAGATCCCGTCCTGGGAGGTGTTCACACCTTCGGCCGAACCGTCGGTGGTGAAGTAGATGATGCCCTTCGCTTCGTCGACTGTGAGTCCGGTGATGTAGCCATTGCTGTCGTTGGTCGGGAACTGCGACTGCAGCGACAGCAGCACCGGGGTCGGTGCATCGCCGGTTCCAACCGATCCACTCGTGCTGACCTTGAAGACGCCGTTGGTCGCAAAGCCCCAGAAGTGCCCTGGATCGTTGTCGTTGTCATCGACGTAATAAAGCGTACTGCCATCCGCCGAGAGGAAAAACGCGCGGCCGTCAGCGTACACGTTGCCGGTCGACCCTGAATCGATCAGCACGTCATTCATGTTGATCGTCCAGGTGTGGGTCGTGTCGTTGAACGTGTAAGCCTGGCTTATCGCACCCGTGCTTTGGTTGTACGTGAACTTGAGGAGATCGCCGCCATGCACGCCGCCGTAAGGTGCCGGATTGGCTTGTAGGTAATCGTAGCCGAACAGATCCATATAGATCGTGTTGCTGTTGAAGTTGAGCGCGAAGCCGTTGACCACGTCCTGGTCGGCGGTGCTGGCGATCACCGTGTTGCTCAAATCGACGCCGGTGGCGAGATTGGTTACGCGCAGGTGAAAGGTGCCGTCCAGGGTGACCGTCAGGCCGGCCGACGTATCGAGTCCGATGGCCGTGTAGCCGCCAGTGGGGGTTTGCGATTGCTCGATGATCTGATCGTTGGTCAGCCCGTCCGAATCGGCGTGCTCGACGCGAAAGTCCGAATGGCCGTCCGAGTTGCCGATGCCGGGGCCGCCGAAGGCTGCCCAAAGCTGCCCTGCCACCGCGACCGCTGGAGGCGGCGGCGTGTGCGGCCCCACAACGGTTTGCGCTGAGTGAAAGCCTTGGGCGAAGAAATGTCCCTCGGCGCCGCCGCCGAGCGGGGCAACCGTGGGTGCGACACTCCAGGAGGCGGCCGGACTAACGGCCGTGTCGTGAAGGGTGCCCAGGGCGGCGGCGGAAACGTCATTGGCCACGGCCGTGAGCAGGCCGTTGGAGTGGACGGACATCGTGTCGAATTGCGAGGCAACAAGGCTGGCGGTCGCGTGGTGGTGCGTGGATGAGGACGGCAGCGCAGATCCGGCATTGGCCGCATGGGCCTGGCGCGCCAACCCGGTGCGCGTCGCGACGTCCGCAGGCGCGTGATCGACCCGCGCGAGCGTATCCGCTTTGACCGCCTCGTGCAGGCGCAGCGGCTGCATGTCGGGGAGATGGGATGCGATTCGCTGGGCTGCATCCTGCACGCCGGCCGATACAGCGACGGCATCGCCGAACAGGTAACCGGATGCGGAGAATTGATCCCGAATTCGCTGGTTGCTCATGCTACGCCCCTCGCCTGGTTGCATTCGCGCGACCGCCGGACGCAGATGTCCGCACGCCGCCCGCAACCTTCCTGCGCAATTGAATATAGGCTTGCGCCCACAGCCCTGCCGCACACCCTAGCAGGGCTGCTTGGCACCCACAAGCAACGGGAATGAAAAAGTCTCCATTTGGGGAAATAAAGTTGCGCATCTTCCGAGACAAACGCGGTTGTTCAGAATCGCAGAAGGTTATCCATTGACGGAGGATCGGCGGCTTACCGGGTCTGGAAAGTCGAGTTTGTCCCAAGTGTGAGCCGACCTCCCATTATTCAAGTATTGTGACGGCATGTTTGCTGTTGTGCGGCATCTTCCCGGATGTTAATGTCGGAGAAGAAACGGGGAGGGTGCGGATGGCTCAGCCATATGTCGGGCAAATCATGATGTTCGCCGGCAATTTTGCGCCGGCGGGCTGGATGACCTGCGAGGGCCAGACCTTGGCGATCTCGGAAAACGACACGCTTTTCAACCTGATCGGCACAACCTATGGCGGCGATGGCCAGGAGACGTTCAACTTGCCGAACCTGGCCGGCCGCATTCCGATCCATCAGGGGACAGGTTCAGGCCTTTCCAACTATGTCATCGGCCAGAGCGGCGGCGTGGAAAGCGTGACGCTGACGACCCAGCAGATTCCGTCGCATCCGCACGTGCCCACGACGAACACCGCCGGAGCCAACAGCCCGTCGCCGACCCCAAACACCACCCTCGCTGACGAAACCACCGTAGGCCAGCCGGCAGGCGGCAATGCCTTTGCCTATCTCGCGCCGGGCGGGGTCCAGGTGACCATGCCGTCCGCGACGGTGGCGAACACGGGCGGCAGCCAACCGCACAACAATATCCAGCCGGTGATCGCGGTCACCTGGATCATCTCGCTGTTCGGCGTCTATCCGTCTCCGACCTAGCACGTCCTCGTCCGCCCGCGCGGACCGAGCCAACAGGGGCAAACGACCATGTCTTCACCTTTCCTCGCCGAAATCACGATGTTCGGTTTCAACTTCCCGCCCAAAGGTTGGGCGTTCTGCGACGGACAGCTGCTGCCGATCTCGCAGAACACGGCGCTATTTTCGCTCCTCGGCACCAATTACGGCGGCGACGGCAAATCCACTTTTGGGCTTCCGAATATTCAGGGCCAGGCGGTGCTCGGCCAGGGCCAGAGCCCGGGGACCTCGCAATATTTCGTCGGCGAGAGCACCGGCACGGATACCGTCACGCTGCTGACGACCGAGATGCCGTCGCACAACCACTCTTTCACGGCGACCTCGACGCAAGGAACCACCCTGAGCTCGTCCGGAAACCAGCTGGCGCAAGCATTCAGTGGCGGCAAGCAGGCAAGCTACACGGGCAACTACCTCAACGCCAACGCGACCAACGTCACCATGTCGCCGCTCTGTACGAACGTCGCTGGCGGCAGCCAGCCGCACAACAACCTGCAGCCCTACCTGACGCTGAATTTCTGCATTGCGATGCAGGGCGTCTTTCCGCCGCGCAGCTAACGGGGACTTGGACCATGTCGACACCTTTTCTCGGCCAGATCGAAACCTTTTCCTTCAATTTCGCGCCCAAGGGCTGGGCCGAATGCAACGGCCAGCTCCTGCCGATCAACCAGAACCAGGCGCTGTTCTCGCTGCTCGGCACGATGTACGGCGGCGACGGGCGGGTCAATTTTGCCCTTCCCGATCTGCGCAGCCGGGTTCCCGTTCACATGGGCGCCGGCTTCACGCT